>CAJUEZ010000007.1 GCA_910585485.1 uncultured Clostridia bacterium | reverse complement strand
CCCTCATATTTCTCCTATTAGTAGATGGTAATCTATATTATATATTTTAGATTACTTTTTGTCAAGAGGTACAAGCCGTTTATAAATGTATTTCGGGTAGAAGCGAATATGTTTATACTTGGTATTGTGCCTTTCGTTATTTCTTAAATCAACAAAAGGAGGACATAATATATGAATAAAGAATATATTTTTATGAGCAAACGCATTGGCACTACTACATATAAAGTAAAGGTTTATTTTAACAACAACAGCACAGAAACAATGGAAGATAAGATTTTTCGGGTAATTTTAAATCACCCATTGGCAAATGGCGAAAATTGTGGTATAATGAACTCAACACCACAGATGAGCCGTTCAGCCTGAAAGGAGTTTAATTATGACTAACAGGCAAACGGAAGCAGGGATAACGAATTATCTTGCAGATAATAAAATTGACGCTCTTTATGAGCGTTTATCGCGAGATGATGAGTTATCAGGCGAAAGCAACAGCATTGTAAATCAAAAGGCTATGCTTGAAAATTACGCGGCGCAAAACGGGTTTACGAATATTAGGCATTACACTGATGACGGATATTCAGGCGGTAATTTTGAGCGTCCCGCGTGGAAACAGCTTGTCGCTGATATTGAAAGCGGCAAAGTCAGAACAGTAATAGCAAAGGATATGTCGCGTATCGGCAGAGATTATTTGCAGACGGGATTTTATACGGAAATACTGTTTAGAGAAAACGGTGTACGGTTTATTGCTATTACAAACGGAGTTGACAGTAGTATCGAGGGTAGCGGTGAGTTTGCACCGTTCCTTAACATTATGAACGAATGGTATATCCGTGATTGCAGCCGTAAACAAAAGGCGGCTTACAGAACGAGAGGCAACTCTGGCAAACCAACTTCCAACCATGCAATTTACGGCTATAAAAAAGACCCTGCTGACAAACACCATTGGATTATTGACGAGGAAGCGGCAGCAGTCGTAAGAAGAATATTCAATTTAAGCATTGAAGGCTATGGAGTAATGCAAATTGCAAAAATTCTGAGGAAAGAAAAGGTGGAGCGTCCCTCATATTATATGGGTACACGCCATCAGGGAATACACCAAAATAACTTTGATACACAATATCCGTATGAATGGTCTGGAACAACAGTGGGACATATAATTGAAAGACCTGAATATATGGGGCATACGGTTAATTTCAGAACAAGTAAAGAACATTATAAAAGCAAGAAACAAGTTATGCTTCCATCTGATGAATGGATTGTTTTTGAAAATACCCACGAAGCTATTGTAGACCCCGAAACTTGGAAACTTGCTCAAAAACTGCGAAAAACAGTACGCCGACCAAATGACAATGATACGGCAAATCCTTTTACAGGACTTCTTTATTGTGCTGACTGCGGTAAAAAAATGACTGCACATCGTATAAAAAATCGCTCAAGCAAAACGCAAAGCGGCATTGACCCAATAACAGGATTTTACCCATATGAGCATTTTGAGTGCGCAAGCTATCAACTATCGTATAATCACAGCTATACAAAATGTTTTAGCCATTATGTGAATGCGAAGGCTGTTTACAGACTGACATTAGATACAATTAAATTAGTGAGTGAGTATGCGATTTCCAATAGGGCTGAATTTGTACAAAAGGTAAAAGAAGCGTCAAGAGTAAAACATATTGAAGAAGCAACAGATATTCAGAAACAACTCAGACGAAATCAAAAACGGTATGACGAGCTTGACGGAATAATCAAAAAACTGTATGAGTCTTACGCAACAGGCAAAATTCCAGAACAGCGTTTTGAAATGCTTTTCAATGATTATGATAACGAGCAGAAGCAGCTCAAAATCACGATTGAGCAGACGCAGAATGAATTAAAGGAATACGAGGAGGACAATGATAAAATAAATCAATTCCTCAAACTCACAAAGAAATACACCGACTTTTCCGTGTTGACACCTGTAATGATAAATGAGTTTATTGATAAAATTATTATTCATGCGGTAGACAAATCGAGCGGAGAGCGTGAACAGGAAATTGAAATTTATTTGAAATTCATAGGAAAGTTTGATGTTCCAATGCCTGAACTAACTCAAGAGGAATTAGAGCAAATGGAAAAGGAACGTCAGCTTCGTATAAAACACCGCGAAGCACAAAAGCGTTATAGAGAAAAAAACGTCAGAAAAAATTTGCTGAACAGCAAGAGAAACAGACAGAACAAAGAGTGGAACAATCCGCATAATACAAATACATTTGAGCGACTTATGAGAAATCATAGGTCGCTCTTTCAGTTAGGAGGGTTTATTATGACAGAGAATGAAAAAAGATTATTACAAGAGAAACACAGACTTGAACAGGCTCAAAACCGAAGCCGAGAAAAAGAGCGTAAGGCTCGGACAAGACGGCTTATTCAAGAGGGTGCAATCTTGGAAAAGGTTGTACCTAATATTACAGATATTGAATTAGATAATCTGGAGGATTATCTCTTACATATTTTAAAGCGATAGCGTTATTATGGGAGTTCCGATTTTCGGAACTCCTTACTTTTTTTCATGAAATGCGCACTTACTCACCACTTTTCAAGCGGTGGTATCGCCTACGGCGAGCGGCGTCCTTGCAGGAGGCTCGTCAAATTTGCTGTCGCTCATTTGCCGTACAGCCGAACGCAATCATAATTGATTGCCGCATTGATTATCACAATGCAAAATGAGTGTTACTCATTTAATCGGCTGTGTGTGAAAACTATTCACTGAATAGTTTTCACTGTTGACGCAAAGCGTCATTGCTTTTTTAGAAAAAGCAACAAAAACAGCCTATTCGATAGGCAGAAAGGAAAAATCACAATGGCAATTTATCATTTTGAAGCAAAATTAATTACGCGCGGAACAGGTCGCTCAGTTGTAGCCGCTGCCGCTTATGCGTCCTGTTCACGGATATATAACGAGTATGACGGTATTCAGCACGACTATACTCGTAAACAAGGTTGCGTTTACAGTGAAATATTTTTACCGCCAAACGCACCTACGGAATGGCAAGACAGAGCAGAACTATGGAACGCTGTCGAAGCTGCCGAGAAAAGCAAAGACAGCAGACTTGCAAGAGAATTGATAGTTGCCTTGCCGATTGAATTACAGCTTGATGAATGGAAAGCTATATTGCAGAAATTCATTATAGAAAATTGCGTTGACAAGGGTATGTGTGCCGATGTCAGCATACACGATACAGACGGACACAATCCACACGCTCATATATTATTGACAATGCGCCCGCTTGATGATAAAGGCAAATGGCAAGCTAAAACACAAAAAGAATATCTTTGTAAGCGTGGTGATGAGGAACAAGGATTTACCGCTGATGAATTTAAAATGGCTCAAGCTGACGGTTGGGGAAAACAATATCAGTATTTTGTTGGCAAAAAGAAAATTTATATGACACCCTCCGAAGCTATGGCGCAAGGTCTTGAACGTGCGAATAAATATCCGAAAAGTACAAAGTATGGCAGACAAAACCCGATATGTGCTGAATGGAACAGTGAAGAACAGGTTTTACAATGGCGCAAAGCGTGGGAAGATGTTACTAATCTTGAATTGAAACGGAAACAGCTTGATGAACGCATAGACTGCCGTAGCTTTGCCAAGCGCGGTATAGACGAACAACCTACAATTCACGAGGGAGTTACCGCGCGGATTATTGAACAGCGCGGAGGTGTGTCTGACCGTTGCGATATAAACAGACAAATCCTCAGGGACAACGCTTTACTTCGTGAGTTAAAAGAATTAGTAAATAATTTATCTGAAATAGTTGAAAATACTGTTGCCAAAATCGCTGAAAAATTAGAAAATATCCGAAACAATCTGATTACGCTAAAATATAAATTCATATTCAATAAAAAGCAGATAAAACAGGTTGAAGCAGAAAAACAGCTTATACCGAATTTAATTAGACAATTTAGAAAACTATCATCAGACATTGAGGATAAAACAGCGGAACACAAGAAAATCAAAGCCGAAAAAAACGCTTGCAGTTCGTTAAATATATTCAAGCAAAGTCAGTTTTCGAAACAGCTTGACGCACTGACGGAGGAAATAAAACAGCTTAAATCAGACAGAGAATTTATACTGTTTGAATTAGGCTGTAAATCTGAAAATGATGTTGATATAGTAGAAGCCAATTATAAATACAACCTTGACGCTGCCGAAAAATTAAAGGTTTGGAATACCGATTTACAATCCGAATATGTAACGGAAAAGGCAAATTATATTGAAATCAAAAATAATATTCCAACTGAAAATACAGAAGCAGTACAAGCTGAACGGACTGAATTTCAAGCTGACGGCATACAGCAGACACGCAAGAAATTAGAAAATATTTATAATGGAAAATTTGATGATGATATATTTGCAGAAGCACAAAATACAGTAAATAATGATTTAGGCGAGAAGACTTTGAGAAAGTCACTTATGCAACATATAGAACACGGCAAGAAGCAACAACAGAAAACTATTCCACATACGCACAAAAATCACAAATTTGAGAGATAAAATATGAAATATTTTCTGTTTGAAATATGTGAATTGGTGGTATATATTATATACAAATACTAAAGTAGAAAGTAGTAATAAACTAAGAACAATATACACTCAAGTAAAGAAAGGAAAACGATATGAAAAAACTTATAAGTGAAATAATATCAATTACAATGATATTATCAATAATACCCTGTACGGCTAATGGGAAAGAGATAATGGGTATATCAGAATTCGGTATAGTAGAAACTATGGCGGATATTGAATTTAAAGAAGTAACAGAACAAGATGTAGAGGTTTATGTAACAGATGGATATGAGGCAATTCTGGGAGCAGAGGTGCAGCTTAACAACGAAATAAAAACAACAGATGAATATGGCAAGGTGTTATTTGAAGCAGTTCCGGCGCAGGAGGAGTTATATAATATTGTAACCTCAACCGATGAATTTGGCGAAAAGATAACATCAGTGCAGGTTTCTAAAAAAATACCAAAAGATGAGGAATCAAAAATAGCACGAACAGTTTCATATATTAGTATGAATTTGCATGAACGTCCACAATCCATATCCGAAAATGATGATATATCTGTATATAATGTGAACAAATCTCTAGGAATTTTAAACCAATGGGTAAAAGGGGCAGATATTCCAGAAGCAAAGAGTGGGCATCCAAGCGTAGAATATAAAGGAAAATTATATTTTGGTGGTTCAGATGGTAAATTTTTGATATATGATATTAAGAATGATTCGTGGAGCTGGAGTACATCAAGTGAAAGTAAGCAAGCATAATGTATTTTTCATTATATAATGAAAAACTATATAATATTAATCATGATGGAGAAGTAGAAATATATGATATAGAGTCAGATATATGGTCTAAAGGGACTCAAGCGGCTAATTTATATATTCCGATAAGACCATTGATGTATAATGATAAAATTTATATATTAGTAGGTAGTTTACGTGGAGGAGGCGAAGCGTATTGTGTATATGATATAGAATCAGATACATGGTCGAGTATAGCACCATTCCCTCTAGAGGATAAATCACTAGGATACTTTGCAGCAGATGATAATAAAATATTTGTAATGGACTATATGACACATCCACCTGATGGTGATAGTTATATAGTTAATGCGCTGTATATATATAATATAGAAACAGACACATGGTCAAAAGGATCGTCAATGCTAACAGAGAGATTTAACTTTACACCGATAATATATAATCATAAAATTTACATTGCGGGTGGAGTAAATGGAACGTATAAAAATTATGTGTCAACATTGGATGTATATGATATTGCTACCGATACATGGACTTCATTAGGAGATATGATAGATGTAAGAAATAATTATAGTGCAGTTCTATATAAAGACGATATTTATTATATTGGCGGATGTTTATATAACGCAGCTTCTACTCCTTGTGATAAAGTTAGTAAATATAATATAACAAGTAATACATGGGAAAATGTGAGTAATCTGTTGGATAAAAGATATATGTTTGGAGCTACAGTATATAATGGTAAAATATACGTGACAGGTGGTTATAATGGGATAGATATTGAATCATTCAATAAAATGGAAATATATACAATAGAGGATTTGACGGATATAGAGTACGATAAGTTAATATGTAATGTAACACCACTACCTGCTATCACTGTATCATACGGCACAACTGCGGATGCACTTGACGCACTGCTGCCGACACAGGCAAGAGTATATTTTGACAATGGTGAATATGATGATTTACAAATCGACACATCATCATGGGACAAATCAGAATACAAAGCGGATACACCGGGCGAATACACAGTTTACGGCACGATTGAGCTTACTAACGGAATAATAAACCCACAGAACAAAAAAGCAGAAGTTACGGTGAAAGTTAATAATCCCATTCGTCCTAAAATAACAGAAATTTCACCAATTCAAATTACAGCAGACCAAAGTGTACCTTTGGAACAAGAGGGCTTGGAGCATGCATTCGGTGTGCTCGTAACAGTTCCTTTACCGCCAACAGTTGAAGCAACGCTTGATAACGGTACAACATCAGAGTTTAATGTAACATGGGATATTGATTCATACAATCCGCATCAAACAGGCACACAGACGATTTCAGGCGAGGTTGAGCTCGTGGATGGAATTGAGAATCCGCAGGATAAAAAAGCGGAGCTTGAAATAACAGTGACGCCTACAGAGTATGAGATTATTGAAGCAAGCCCACAGCAGATATCAGTAGATGTTCTGGCAGGAACGCCGAAGGAAGAAATTCTTGAAAAAATAGAACAGAAAACGATTGATGTTGATGTATTGAACGCTGAAACGAGTGAAGAAATATATATTTATACAGGATTTACCTTCAGCGATGAATACGCGGAAAACTTGGCATATAACCCAAATCAGTTGGGCAAACAAACTCTTATAGGAAGATTTTACGATAATTTCTTGGATACAATAGAACCACCGTATGTTGAAGTAGAAGTAAATGTTGTGTCCTCAGAAATTGAGTCGGTGACCGAAGAGCACGTAAACGCTTCTCAGTGTATGACGTTTAGCTCAATAGAAGACCTTCCGCAAAAGGTAACGGTTAATCTCGAAAACGGAATGACGGCAGAGGCTGATGTTGAATGGAATTCAGAGAATTATGACAGCAGCATTGCGGGCGACCGTATTATAACAGGAAGACTTGTAAATCTGCCCTCGGGTGCAATACAGCCCGAGGAGGAAAAAACAGCTGTCCTTATAGTTCATGTTCAGCCTGTTGACTATGAAATAACAGCCGTAACGCCTGACGAAGATTTCTTTGAAACGGACAAAGACGGAAATGAGCTGTATGCAGGCTTCACTCTTTCGGAGCTTCGCGGGAAATTACCTGTCGATAAAGTTAAAGTACAGTTGACAAGTGTTACGGAAAATGTTAATATATCAACAGAGTATGAGCTTGATTTCACATTAGAAGAAGAAAATAATCCTGATTATACGCCTGAAGATGAATTTCTTGATAATTTATACGGAACACTTGTTTTACCTCAAAACATATCAAATCCGGATAATTTAATGTATGAATTTATGGTTAAGACAAACGCAGTAGAGATTACAGAAATAGAGCCTGTAAGCGTAATGGTGGATTATTATACGGATTTTGCGGATATTAATCTTCCCGATACGGTATATGCAAATTTGTCAAACGGACAGAGAAAAGCAATCGGCGTAACGTGGAACGGTGACGGCTATAACCCCGACCCTGCTGAGCTTACGGAGGATAACCCTGTTGTATTTAACCTTAGCGGTACATTATGTGATATTCCGCCATATATCAATCATTATGATACGGACATACCGCAATTAACGATTACGCTTGTGCTTCCGAGAGTATATAAAATAACAGATATATCCCCTGTAAGAATTCCTGAAACAGGAACAAGAAAAATAAACTTAGGTTCAAGCATATCTGATATTTATGACCTTATTGAAAACCATACGGCAACCGTTACGCTTGAAAATCTGAAAGGGATAACCTCAACACAAGATTTGACATTTACCTTAAGAGAAGAGGATAATACGCATTATGACGCAATGTCTGAGGAAGAAGTTGAGCTCACGGCATACATAAATCTTCCCGAAGGAATAGAAAACCCCGATAATAAACAGCTTGTTATATCCGTAAAACCTACAAAATATACTATAAGGACTACTGTTGCTTCAAGAGTGAACGGCATAGCAAAAGGAACGCCTTTTGCGGAAATAGCAATGCCTGAAAAGGTAACGGTAAATTATACCGATACAGACACAAAACAAGGTGAAGTTCCTGTAGCGTCATGGGACGGAAGTAAATATGATGTTAACAAAATAGGAAATCAGGCAATTAAGGGTACTTTCCCCGACCCATTGCCTGTATATGTAACAAATCCGAATAACAGAACGCCTTCTGCTATAGTGAATGTGGTAGATTTAACAACTACAATTCTTTCAGCAAGGCAGATTACAGAGAAAACTCCGTTCTCAGCAATTAAAAAGAGTATAAGAAAAGCAGTAACACAAACGGACGAAATAGATGGTTACATAGAAAGAAAGTATGAGGTTGAACTTCTTCATAAAGACGGAAGTATAACAACTGAAATCATCTCTATATTTGACGAGGTGGAAGAAAACTAAAGAGGAAAGAAATCAAGGGGAATAGGTATTCCACTTGATTTTCGCTCCTTGACTTTATCAGAAAGAGAGGATTGATTTTTGTTATGGCAAATAATAAAAAATTTTTATTAATATCTTTTCTGTTACTATTTCTATTGCCTTTTAATATGGATGCCTATGCCAATGAATATATATTTCATTGTAATACTGAGCCTGAAATTATAAATGATAGATATAATGCTCTTTTACAAAAGAAAGGATACAATATACCAACTAATAATGTTTTTGATGATAGTATTACGCTTTTTCAATATCCAATTCTTACAAAAAATGTACTTATGCCATCTACAGGTAATGTTAAGATGTTAATTATACCTATTGAATTTAATGATTATAAATTCAATACAAATCCATGTACAGAATTGGAGCATATTTGTTTTTCAACGCAAAATGTATCTGATACATCATTAGAATATAAAGACTTATCAGTTTGTGATTATTTTAAAAAAATATCATTTGACAAGTTAAATTTATCTGGTATGGTTTTGCCTGTTTATACAGCAACAGAAGATAGAGAATATTATGAAGGCAATGATGAAAACGGCAAATGGCGTTTCCCGTTAGAAGTTGCAAAAGCATTGCAATTAAATAAGGAAATTATAGGAGATTTATCAGAATATGATTCTGATGGTGATGGATATATTGATTGTTTGCATGTTATGACATCAGGACCTTCTGGTGATTATTCCACTATGTGGTGGGGTTCGACTAAAAGCGGACAGAATAATGAAATATATAATAATATAAAAATAAACACATTTTCTGGATTCCCAGAATCGTTGATGGAAGCACTGACTATGATACATGAAATGGGGCATTTGATGGGATTGCCTGATAATGATAGTTATGCTCCAACGGGGACTTGTCAAATACCAAGCGGATGTAAAGATTTAATGAGTACTAGCGGATATTATGTTAATGCATTTTATAAATATCTGCTTGATTGGGAAAATCCTGAAATATTGCCATATGAAGATGACATGAAAATAATTGAAATTTATCCATCTGACATATATTATGGAAATGTTCTTGATAAAAATCGTACTGTCATGTTTATTCCTGATGCTAATAGCTTGCCTTATATGGAATTTTATATTATGGAATATAGAGCAAAAGAAAATAGAAATGGAATTATGATATGGCATATAAATGCAAAAAAGAACGGCAATGTAGGTATAGTCTTATCATCAGATTATATAAAACCTGTTTATAAAAGTAATGATGAAAAAAATTTCAAGAATGAAGACTTATACACAACCAATGACGAATGGTCATCGGAAACAACGCCGTCAAGCAATTTTTACGATGATGTATATACGGGCGCATATATGAAAGTGCTTAGTATAGACGATGAAAAGGCAATTATTCAGGCAGGATTTAAAAATCCTGATTTAAGTCCTGCGCCAAGTATACGCATTTCTCCACCGTCAAAAAAAGCAGTGAAAAGCGGTGAAAAACAGGTGGAATTTACTGTTATGTATGAAAATGTCGATACAATAGGCGATTTAGCTCCCGTTTCCGAAGAGCATTATGATATAGGAAACTATGTTCAGTTAGACACCACAAATACGGTATCAGCAACAAAATCAGGACGTATATTTACCCAAAATGACAAAAAAATTCCGGTATATGTAAAAAACATAAGCGGTGAGGGAACAATAAGTGTAACAATAAAAGAGCGAAGCGCTTGGAATACAGGCAGTTTAGGTGGAAAAAAATATACTCCGTCTGTAACATCCGAAGTTATTTATGTAGATAATACGCCGCCTGAAATTACGCTTAATGGCAGTAGTGAAATGACATTACAATATGGTGAGGAATATATAGAGCAGGGTGCGGAAATAACCGATAACCTTGACCCTAATATTGAAAGTAAAATTGAAATTAGTGGTACAGTTAATACACATAAGGCAGGTACATATAAAATTTATTATAATGCTACTGACCATGCGGACAATGTTGCAAAACAACTTGTAAGAACAGTAACCGTTCTTGCACCCACGCCACCCCCGACACCTACGCCGAGTCCAACACCAAGTCCAACACCAAGCCCAACGCCAATGCCGACTCCAACACTAAGTCCAACACCGACGCCAAGTCCAACGCCAAGTTCAACACCGACGCCAAGTCCAACACCAAGTCCAACACCAAGCCCAACGCCAATGCCAACGGCTACCCCAACAGTGACACCGACAGCAACACCCACACCTACTCCAATCCCCAAAACAGGTGACAGAATAGAGTTTAAGCGGATAGATAATGTCGTTTCAGCAAAGCTGATTTTTGAGGAAACAACATCGCCCGCCGAAAATGATATATGGCTGATTGTTGCGTATAGAGAAAACAGCGAATTAAAGCGTGTTGAAATGCCGCAAGTAACTGATATGACAGCCGGGTTCGTTATTCCTGAAAAATACAAGGACTATGAGATAAATGTGTATGTTTGGGATAAAGAAATGAAACCATTGATGGAGGTGCAAGGAATAGACCAATAACAGAAAGATTGCTATTAGCCATAAACAGAGTAGAAAGCATAATGCTATGTATTTAGGTCATAGTATTATGCTTTTTCATTTTTTTAATAATGATGTGTTAAAAAAATTATAAAAATATCACTTTCACCCTTGACAAATATTATACCACTTTAGCACGTGAAAGTAAAGCGATACATAAAAATTACCGCTCGTGAGATAATAATTTTATTAACGCGAAAGGATGTTTTAACATGCTTGTACTGGTAATAAGAACGTTGATTTTATACGGTATAGTAATTATTGCAATGCGCATAATGGGAAAAAGACAGCTTGGCGAACTGCAGCCATCAGAACTGGTGGTGGCCATTATGATTTCAGATCTTGCGTCAGTACCGATGCAGGCGATTGATATACCTCTGCTTTCGGGAATAGTTCCTGTTATGACGCTTATTGTCGCGGAGGTTATGATGTCATATATGAGTTTAAAAAGCAAAAAAATACGCCGTATTTTGAGCGGCGAACCCAGTATTGTAATATATGACGGACATATAAATGAAGGTGAATTGGCAAGGCTCAGGTTTAACATTAACGACTTGCTTGAGGAATTGAGACTCAATAACTGTCATGATGTGTCAGACGTGCAGGTGGCAGTTATTGAAACGAGCGGTAAATTGAGCGTGATACCTAAGGATAAGGCAAGAACTGTAACAGTTGAGGATTTGAAGCTGAGCGGAGTTCGTCACGACGGACTTCCGTGTACAATAGTTTCTGACGGTACTTTAAATGAGGAAGAGTTAAAAAGAGCGGGCAGAGATTTAAGATGGTTTGAAACTGAAATCAAGAAGCGGGGAATAAATAATGTCAGTGAAATATTTATAGCCTCGCTGGACGCAGAGAAAGAACTTTTTTTACAGCTAAAGGGTGAAAGAGATAAAAAGGAGCAGAAGAGATGAAGGGAGTTATAATATCCGTATGTATCGCGGCTATAATTGTGACGGGAAGTATCGTGTATACGAAACATATGGGAAAAGTGTCGGAAGAGTTGGGAAACATTAATGATGAAATTATGGATAAACTTGAAGAAGAGAATTATGAATCAGCCATGGCAAAAATAAAGGAACTCAGTGATTATCTCGACAAAAACAGGACAGTTCTTGCCGCGACGGGAAATCATGAGGAGTTTGATAAAATAGAAATGAATATATCGGAAATGCTTGGTTACACCGAGGGCGGGCAGCAGACAGACGCGGTGTCTTGCTGCAAAGTTCTGTCCTTTTTGTTTAAACATATCCCTAAAAATTACGAGATGAAACTTGAAAATATATTGTAACTGATGATAAATTGTTATCTTTTTCATGCTACAGTAAATCTATCTCGCCGCTGTCAAGCATTTCTATTACAGCCGCTATCGCGCTTGAATTATTATCTTCCCGCGTCACCAAATCCGCTGCGCTTTTTGTTTCGTCTATAGCGTTTGCGACTGCTATGCCGACACCTGCCATTTTGACAAGTTTTAAATCGTTTTCGTTATCGCCTATGGCTATTGTGCGTTTTGGGTCAATACCGAGTAAATTCGCCAGGTGAACAAGTCCCTCGCCTTTGCTTGAGTTTTTGGGCAGAAGTTCGTAATACCAGGGACTCGACAGCACAAATGTGAAATCGTCAAAAAACGGTGCCGCGGATATTAACTCGCGAAGATAGGGCATTTCGTCTGTTTCTACCATAAACAGAACTTTATTCCACTTTTCCGGTATTAAATGATAATCAAGATAGTTGTCGGGCAGCTTCTCAAAAGCTTTATGCTCCTCGACTATCTTGTTTGTTTTGCAAAAATAATTTTTATCGTCTGTGCATACCTCTATTCCGGCGCTTTCAAACATTTTGTCCACATATTCAACAACCTTTAAAGCTTCTTTGCCGAGAGAACGCGACCATAGTATTTTGTCATCTTTAAAATCATATATAGCACCGCCGTTAAAGCAGACCATTGGGGCATTTGGATGAACAAATTCAAGCATCAGCTTTGCTCCCGCCGGAACACGACCTGTCGCAAATGTGAAAAGACCGCCCTCGCCCTTAAAATATTCAATGGCGCGGCTGTTTTTGTCAGAAACCCTTTTATCTGTGGTAAGAAGTGTGTCGTCAAGATCTGTGCATAAAAGTATGCCGTCGAATTTTCCCATAAAATACATCCTTTCATTAAAGTGAATTTCTTAATAATAATTTTAGCATATTGCTCGATAATTATCCATCTGTAAATTATATAAAAATAATATTGTATAATCAGGTAAAATGTGCTATAATTATAAGATACAGATGGAGTGTTTATAATTACGCTCAAAATGCGGGAGAATGAAAAGCAGAAAGGTTTTAAAATGAAAATAACGGAAACAATGATTAAAAAGTCCTGCTCGTCAACTATATATAAACGCGGACTTGAATATTTTAAAGAGGGCAGGGTTCACCTTAGAAAGCGCGAGGAAAATTTAATAACAGCAGTTGTTGACGGAGAGGAAATTTACAATGTGCGCGTAAAGCTTTCTGAAAATGCCGCTGAGGATTGTTTCTGTACATGTCCTTATTTTGAAACCATGAATTCTGTATGTAAGCATATAGTCGCCACTTTAAAACAGCGTCAAAAAGAAATAGACGAGGGCGCGGATTATGTTGATGAAAACGATAAAATAGCCAAGACGCTTTGCGGTGAATTTGCCGCGAAGAAATATGAAAAAGAATCTCTTTTTGTTAAGTTTATACTTCACATCAACAAGATAGGCGCGGGAGGTGCGTCGTATGGTATGTCAATGGAGATAGGTGATAATAAACTTCATGGAATAGAGAATTTTTTGGAATCTTATATCAAAGGGACGGAATTTAAATTTGACAGATACTCGTCATATAACCCGCAGATGACTCAGTTCCCAAAGTATCAGAAAGAAATCATATCAATACTGGCGGAAACATACGAAAACCGTATGGCTGATTCTCAGATGTATATGAAAGCGGCGTATCAGACCGCGTTTGGGTCAATGGCTGCGAAACGCATATTCCCGTTGCTGCAGTATGTTGATTTTTCACTGGTGTTTGACGGTATGACTCTCGGAGATGTGCGTATTGTCGAGGATAATCCCGATATTATAATAGACGTTGACGCTTCAAACGGAGAAATAAATATGACCGTGAGTGACAGAGGTTTTGCTCTGACTCGTGACGGTGAATGGTTTTTGTATGAAAATACAATATATAGGACAAACGATGAATGGCGCGAATATTTTATGCCTATATACAATTCTCTCGCAACGGAGGGAAGAACGCAGATTAGCTTTAAGGGCGATAATACTATTTTGTTTGCGATGCATGTTCTGCCGGATATAAAAAATCAGCGAGGCGTTATAGCGCGCGGAATTGAGGATATGATTGTAGACGCGAAACCGTCATACGAGATATATTTTGACGCGGCGCGCGGCGGAATAACAGCCGTTATAAAGGTGAATTACGGAAGTATATCTTTAAGGCTTCCGGCTGATGTACAAGGCGAAGGTAAAATAGTGGTGCGTGATTATGAAAGCGAAAATGATATTTTATCTCATTTTTCCGGGTTTACAGTGAATAATGATGTTTTCACACTTTATTCCGACAGCGATATATACGCGTTTTTGCTAAATACTATTCCTAAGCTTGCTCAAAAGGCTTCTCTCTATTATTCCGACCGTTTTTCGGGTCTTAGAATAATGAATAATGTGGATATAAAAGCCGGAGTCAGTTACAGAGCGGGCGTTGATTTACTGGAAACAAGTCTTGAAAGCAGTCTGTCGCATGAGCAGATAAGCGGAATATTAAGCGCCGTAAAACTAAAAAAGAAGTTTTATCGTTTGCCGAACGGCAGTTTTATAGATATAGAAAACAGCAGTCAAAAGGACGTTTTTAATCTGCTTGACCAGCTTGACTTTTCTTTTGAAGATATAAAAAACGGCAAAAAGTCGATTCCCAAATACCATGCCATGTATTTAAGCGCAATCGGCACAGTTGATAAAGATGACAGCTTTATAAAATATATAGAAGAAATCAAAAATACCAAGCCTGAAATACCGCAAAATCTTGAAAATGTTTTAAGGGAATATCAGAAAGAGGGTATTACATGGATTACTCAGCTTGCAAAACTGGGATTCGGCGGAATACTCGCGGATGATATGGGACTTGGAAAAACTCTTCAGGTAATAGCATACGTGCACGGGGCAAAGCCGGGAAAACCGACGCTTATAGTCGCGCCGAGCACGCTTATTTATAACTGGAGAAACGAAATAACTAAATTTACTCCCGACGCTTCGGCTTTGATTATAGATGGAACTAAAGCGGACAGGGAAAAGCTTATAAAAAAAGTGAATGAGTACGAGTTTATTATCACAGCTTATCCGCTTTTAAGACGCGACATATCACAGTACATGGAGATAGAGTTTTCATATTGTTTTATTGACGAGGCGCAGCATATTAAAAACGCGAAAACCATGAATGCGCGAAGCGTAAAAAAAATCAACGCGGAGCATAAGTTTGCGCTTACAGGAACGCCTATAGAAAATTCGCTTATGGAATTATGGTCTATATTTGATTTTATTATGCCGGGATATTTGTATTCGTCGCATGAGTTCAGAACGAGATATGAAACACCGCTTATAAAAGACGGCGATTCGATGACAGCGGACAGTTTCCGCATGAGAATTAAACCTTTCATGCTTCGCAGAATGAAGCATGACGTGCTCCATGAACTTCCCGAGAAAATCGAAAACATAATATATGCCGAACTCACCGCTGAACAAAAGGAATTATATCTGTCATATCTCGCTTTGGCAAAAGATAAAACAATAGCTCTTTTGGGAGAGGGCGGACAGGGAAAAATGCGTATTCTCACTCTTTTAATGAGATTAAGACAAATCTGCTGTCATCCGACTTTATTTGACGAGAATTATGATAAGGACAGCGGAAAACTTAATCTTTTGATGGAGTTGGTGACAAACGCAACAGACTCGGGACACAGAATACTTGTCTTTTCCCAGTTTACCTCAATGCTTGCAATTATAAGAGAAAAGCTTAAGGAGGCGGGTGTGGACACGTTTTATCTGGACGGTCAAACACCGTCTTATGAAAGAGCGGAACTTTCAGACAGGTTTAACGGCGGAGAAAAAAAGGTGTTTTTAATTTCGCTGAAAGCGGGCGGAGTCGGCTTGAATCTTACGGGAGCGGACACGGTTATTCATTATGACCCGTGGTGGAATCCGGCAGTTATGGATCAGGCTTCAGACAGAGCTTACAGAATCGGACAAAACAAAGCCGTTCAGGTTATACGTCTTGCTTCGAAGGATACCATAGAGGAAAAAATACTCAGACTTCAGGAGAGCAAGAGAAATTTAGCTGACGATATTGTAAGAGTCAACACTGACACATTCAGAAGTCTTTCAAATGAAGAAATACTGTCATTATTCAGTTAACGGAGGGTTGAGATAGTTGAAATTCAGGGCAATACTAAACGATAAATATGACCTTGAAAACGGGTTGGCGGAAAAATTTTCGCTAAAACCGTGGCACAGAAATGTTATCTATTTTCTTGTCATAGCGTTGATAGTAAATATTCTTGCGGTTATATATATTACAAAAAGTAATTTTATATACTTTTGGGATGATTCAACATATTGGGATATTTCAAGAAAAATTGCGGCGGGAGCATTTGATGAGGGCGGATTCTGGAGAAATATATATGAGTCTATAGGCGCTCAGGATTATAATTATATCGCCGGATTGCCGTCGGCTCTGCTTGTTAAGATTTTTGGCGAGTCAAGGCTTGTCTATGTACTGGGTCTGGTGAACATGTACCTTATCCCGTCTTATATAATGATTTATATGCTTGCAATGAAAGTCAGTAAAGCGCCCAAAATCGCGGCGGCTATCACAATTATGATATGTCCGTCGATGATGTTTTTGGCATTTAACGGATTTGTTGACATCGGAGGACTTTTCATATGCCTAATGTGTTTTAATCTGTATTACACAGGGAACGGTAAAAAAGACGGAATATGGCGATATATAATAATCGGCATGTTACTGGTACTTGTGATGCTTTGGCGGAGATGGTACGCGTTCTTTGCGGTCTCGTTTGTCACAGCGATGATAGCGGACTGTGTGTTGTTTAAAAGAAAATGGTACAATGCCGTGGTGACAGTAGCCGTAATTGGAGCGGTGCTCCTTCTGTGTTTTCGGGATTTTGTTATGTATAAGCTGATGAATGACTATGGCAATCTTTATGCGGGATATAAGTTTTCCGCAATGACGGATTTCAAGCTGATAACAAGGTATTTTGGTGTTATATATGTCGGAATGCTTGCTGTATGCTCCATTGTTATAGCGGTAAAACGAAAGGAAACGCGTACTTTCTTTATGTGGGTGCAGATAATTGTGTGTCTTTTTATGTTTTTATCAACTCAGACTCACGGACAGCAGCATTTGCTTTTATACGTTCCGTCACTTATAATGCTGACTTTGATAACGATAAAATACATCACAAAGGAATGGATGCTTATCGGTATATCGCTGATGGCGGTTATAAACAGCGTGAATGTGTATATACCGAGAAAGCAGCCTGCCAATATACAGGAAATAAAGAGTTTGTCGCTCATACCGTCATTTTCAATGCTGCCTGACGGGCGCGATGACACGGATGAAATTCTTACTCTTAAAAGAAAGCTTGATAAAACTGTCTACATGGGGGATTCGCTCGGAGTGCTCGCGTCATCGTTTACTTTGAATGAGGATATATTAAGAAATGTCGAGCCATCACTGGGAGTGAAGGCAATACGTGATAATTATATAGTATCGCTTCCGCAGGTGGATTCAAGAGACGTTGATTTGTCGGCTTTGTATAATGTTAATTATGTGCTTGTCGCGTTTCCGGCACAGACGCATCTTGCTAAAGGCTCGCAAACTGTGGTTGAAGAGGCGGCGCGGAGTTTCGGAGAATATACGGATATTGCAACCGCGTATGAGGAAGTTGCGGAATGCGAGACTGTTATAGGCGATATAACCGTTAAGCTGTTTCACAGAGTTCGCGATGAACGCGCTGTGGATATTGCGGCATTTGAATCAAGACTTTATAAATAGTTCACATAAAATTTACAGTTAATAAGTTGACAATAAAAATACACAGGTTTATAATTTACAGTATAGATGAATTGAAATTGCAAGGGAAGGAGCATATATGAGAAGCTGTATATATTGCGGAAGAGAACTTGAAAAGGGCGAGGTGTGCCAATGTCCGCAGAGCGCCGCATACAGACAAAGGAAGAATAGCTCTTCCGATGCTCATAGCAAAACTCGGGCGGCAGATGATGTTAAGCAAAACACCTCAGAGAGCAAATCTTCAAATAATAAAAACAAGCATGGCAATCAGAATAGAACAGAGACTTCTTATAAGACGGGATATGTTGGGAAGGATAGCTTTTTTGAAAGAAAAAGGGATAAATACCGCGCTAAAAAAGCCGCGAGAACTTCCTCGCGCGCAAAATCGGGTTATCATGAGGGATTTGGCGGATTTTGGAGATATATACTTGAGTTTTTGAGAAATCCCGTTGATAAAATCACAAATCCAAGGTATCTTTCAAAGCCTGCTATAATGGCGATTGCCGCCGCGCAGGGGGCGCTTTTGTGGCTCTGTATGTTTTTCGTAATCAATGGTTCTGTCGGACCATTCAAATTCCTTGCGCTTATTATGAATCTTCATATGAACGGCGGATTTAACGTGATAGTATCTATGGTTTTGGCGCTTGTGTCGGGCGCGATAAGCGGTGTTATATTGTTTTTCGTATATTCGGGGATATTTTATCTGATAAATCGGTTTATAATGAGAATGAATACGGGTTATTGGGAAATAAGCGTGAGACTCGCCTCGACATGGATACCATTTACTGTAATCTGTGTAATAGGAGCAGTGTTAAGCATATTATCTTCAATAACGCTTCTCGTAATGCTTCTGTGCGGAATAGTCAGCGTTATTGTTCTCACGTATGAGGCTCTTAAAACAGAGTGGATTTCACGTCCGCCAAGTCAAGTAATGTATGCGATGATACTTGGATATTTTGTATTCTTTGTCATTGTGTGTCATTTATTATTAATATAATTCAAAGAGAGGAATGGTAATTATGAAAGAAACAAAAACAAACAACGCACCCGCGGCAATAGGTCCTTATTCACAGGCTATAACAGTGGGGAATCTGCTGTTCACGTCAGGACAGATTCCTATCAATCCGGCTACGGGCGAAATACCTGAAGGAATAGAGGCGCAGGCAAAACAGGCTCTTACAAACGTTAAGAATCTTATTGAAGCAGCAGGCGGAAGCATGGACAATGTTGTTAAGACCACTGTTTTTATAAAGAATATGAACGACTTTGCGGCAATAAACGAAATATATGCCGAGTATTTTACAGAGCCGTATCCCGCGCGTTCATGCGTGGAGGTTGCAAGACTTCCCAAAGACGTTTTGCTTGAGGTTGAAACAATAGTTGAGTTATAAGATAAAGGACTGCTTCGGCAGTCTTTTTTTTGCGGGAATTAACATCACTTTTTACAAAAGTACTTTTTTTTGTACATTAAGTATGATATACTGTAATTATTCATCTGAAAGGACGTATATTTATGGGAGTAAGCATTATAAAAGGCGCGATAAGTTCGGGAAAGAGCAGAATGTGTCTTGAACAGATAGAAAAGGTGCATAACGAGAATCCGCGCGCTGAATGTATCATGATAGTTCCGGACCATTATTCGTATGAAACGGAGAAACAGTTCACTCAAAAATTTGGCGGAACGGGACTTAATAACATAGATGTGCTCACGCTGCGGCGAATGGCAATTAATAATCTCAGCGCCCGTGAACTTAATCATCTGACAGAAGCCGGAAAGCAGATGCTTATATATAAGGCGGTAAATGCTGCGTGTGAAGAATTGAGCGGTATGGAAAACATGGATATGAAGCTGATAAACGCAATGCGCAGAAACGGTTTTCTTGATGTTATAGCGTCACTTATGAGCGAGCTTAAAAGGTATCTTGTAACGGATAAGATGATAAAGGAACAGGCGGATAAAATTGAGGATAATCTTACTCTTAAAAATAAGCTTACAGCGCTTGGCTGTGTGTATGAGAAATATTTGGAATATGTTGATAAATCGGAATGCACCGACAGTGAGGACAATTTGTATCGTTTGGCGAAACGGATTGAGGACGGGAATGAATACGATGCAAACACTTACGTATGGGTAAATCGTTTTGATAAATTTATGCCGCAGCAGCTTTGCGTTTTGGAGGCTCTTTTAAAAAAAGGTGCGCATATGACGGTAAGTGTGTGCTGCGCGTCCGAAGGTGACGAAGCGGAGAAGAATATTTACGCGCAAACGGAAAAAACGCTTCAAAACGTTATGAATCTCGTGGAAACATACGGTTTTGAAGGTGAGTATCAGGCAGGAGACGCGTTATCGCATTTAAAAGGCAGAGATGATATATACACTCTTTTAAAATATTGGACCGAAGACTTTGTATATGAGGGCAAACCGGCGAATATGGCGATATTCCAAAGCAGAGACACGTACGGAGAAATTGAAAGAATAGCTTGTAAAATAGTTGATTTGGTCAGAGATGAAAATTATCGGTTTCGTGATATTGCCATGCTGTGCGGTGATGAGGAAGAATACAGGCATCTTGTCGAGGCGGTTTTTGGGGAATATGAGATACCCTATTTTACAGACAGAAAAATAATACTGAGCGACCATCCCATAGCTATGCAAATTGTCTCTCTTTTCGGGATTATAAGCGAGGACTGGAGTTATGATTCTGTTTTTCGTTATCTGCGCGCCGGATTTATATACAGAAAAATACAAAATGGCAAATATACGTTTTATAAACCTATAGATCAGGAAGATATAGACGAGATAGAAAACTTTGTGCTCAAATACGGAGTGCGGGGCGGTAGAAAATGGCTTGACGGCGAACTGTGGTCTGATGAAAATGATATAGTAAGCACGGCTTTCGGAATTGAGGAAGAGCCGGAGAAAAACGAGAAACTTGAAGATTTGCGATGTGAAATAACAGCGCCTGTGGCTAAATTTGAACAGGCTGTGAAGGGAAGAAAAACCGCTCTTGAATTTGCGTCGGCTCTGTTTGAATACCTTGAAGATATAAATCTTTATGCGGGATTGAAGTCAGATATATCCGCGTTTAAAAAGAACGGTATGGTTAATGAGGCGGAGCAGTTTACAAAGATATGGAATTTAATTCTTGATGTTCTCAATCAGACAACCGCGGCTCTTTCGGAAGATGAAATGACAATAGAGGAGTTTTCGCAGTATATGCAGGTTGGACTTTCAAAGTGTGAGATACGCACTATTCCGTCAGGAGTTGATCAGGTATATGTCGGAAGCGTTGAGCGGAGCAGTCATGCGAATGTCAGAGCGATGTTTGTAGTGGGGGCGAAAAACGGGACATTTCCGGCGAATATTAAAACAGAAGGTTTTCTGTCCAATAAAGACCGAAACACTCTTCATGAAAAATATGGTATGACTATTGCTCCCGATACGAAAAAGAAAATGGACGAGCAGTATTTTAAGGTATACAGAGCGCTGTGCGCTGTAAGCGAACAGCTGTTTTTCAGTTATTCGCTGCAAAACGAGGAGGGGGAAACGCAGACACCGTCACATATGATACTTGACATATACAGAAAATTTCCGAATGTGCGCGTTTCTGACAATCTGATAAACGATCCGCATAAAGACGGAGTATATATATCATCTCCCAAAGCTACAATACATAGAATGCTGATAAATATGTCGATTAGAAACCAAGGACAGAAGAATCCGCTGTGGGATGTGGTTTACGGCTGGTACAATCAAAATTCCGAGTGGAAAAGTATAGCGTCTCTTATGAGCAGAGCCGATTATTATGACAGAAGGGGAATCATGCTTGACGGAGATATTGCGAATATGCTGTATGAAGGAAAAATAAAATATAGTCCGAGCAGGTTAAACACGTTTGCGAGATGTCCTTTTGAATATTTTTTAAAGTATGGTCTCGGCGCGCGTGAAAGAGACGTGTGGGAGGTTACTCCCGCCAATATGGGAAGCTACGCGCATCAGGTAATAAATGATTTCTGTATTGCTGTCGAGGATGGCGCTGATACGAACGAGGAAAAAATAAACGCGTGGCGCACTCTTGGCGATGAGAGACGTGATGAAATTCTTTCGGGTATTATAAAATCCACATGCGATAATATACTTAAATCCAATGTGCGAGACAAGGAACGTACTGCGGATATTTTCGCGCGTATGGGCAGAACCGTTTCCGATGCCGCCCGCCTTGTTCAAAAAAGCCTTTCAGCGGGAGATTTTGCGGAAAATGGAATGGAATGTAAATTTGAAATCGAACTTGATAAAAACATATCAATTCAGGGTGTTATTGACAGAATAGACACCTGTAATGACGGTGATAAATCGTATGTGCGAATAATAGATTACAAAACAGGCAGAACGGAATTTAATGTTGTAAACATCGCTAACGGCTATGACATGCAGATGGTGCTATACGCGCTTGCGGCGGCGAAAATAATGAAGGACTCGGGCGCGCAGGCTGATGTGGCAGGTATTTATTATATTGCGGTAAGGAGCAAGTACAAAAATCTCACATCAACATTGACAGAGGATAATATCAGCCAAAGGAATGTAAAGGATATGGTTCTTGACGGAGTGGCTTTCGCTTCGGAAGACGAGGAGGAACGCGGCAGAATGGTTTTCAAGATGGACAATAAGTTTTTTGAAAATCAGGAGAGTGTTTTTACAAAGATAAAGCTTGACAAAGAAGGCAATATAGTGGGAGTAGGTTCTACAGACGAAATAAACGGACTTATGGAACACGTTAAAAACACAGTTGTGGATATGGATAAAAGAGCGCGGAGCGGAGAAATCAGTCTTAATCCGTACAATAATGGATTAGGCGGAAATGGATTAGGCGGAGGCGTGTGCGATTACTGCGATTACAGCAGTGTGTGTAAATTTGACGAAGACAAGCGAATAATGCGAAAAGCGGAAGGCAGCGCCGAGGAAATATGGGAGAGAATGAAGGTGAAGGGCGCCGCATTAAAAGGAAAAGGGGTGAAGAGTGATGCCGATATGGACTGAGGCGCAGGCAAAGGCGATATATGAGCCTTCGGGCGAAGGTAATATACTTGTATCCGCGGCGGCGGGTTCCGGTAAGACAGCCGTTCTGGTAGAGCGGATTACGGAAATGATAACAGGAAAGGAGAATCCTGTTTCTATTGACAATCTGCTTGTAGTCACATTCACGGAGGCAGCTGCCGCCGAAATGAAGGAGCGAATTATAGCGCGTATTAACAGCGCGTACCGCGAGGCGGTTTCGGCAGGGAAAACGTCCGAGAGCAGATACCTAAGAGAGCAAATGCAATTAACCGCATCAGCGGATATAAATACAATAGATTCTTTTTGTCTTAATGTGGTGAAAAATAATTTCCATGTTCTCGGCATAGACCCTAATTTCAGTATTATGGACAAAAACGAAGGCTCAATGGTTATGGATGACACATTGACAGAGATGTTCTTGAGTCTTTATGCCTCAGATGACGAAGAAGAGAAAACGCGTTTTCTGCGTCTTGTGAGAATATACGCTTCAAATCGTGACGACGAGGGACTTAAGAGCGTTGTTTTAAAAATATATAGTTTTATTCAGTCGATGCCAGAACCCATAAAATGGCTTAATGAAAAGGCGGATATGTACAGTGAGGACATGACGCAAAGCGTGTGGGTGCGGGATATATTGTTAAAAAATCACAGAGACAGTATCATTGACGCTCACCGGGAATTTTGGGACGGAATGATTGCGGATATGCTTAGCGTTGTAGAAGAAAGGTATGGAATTAATACCCAAAATTGTATCGCGTATGAGGAGATGAAAGAGGCGTCGCAATACTGGGGCAGACTGTGGGATAACGTCTGCAAGTGCGCGGAGGCTGTAAAATGCTTGGAGACTGTGGAAGATTGCGATGGCGCGTATAGCTTTTTTAAAACATACATAGAGAAGAAAACGTATCTTGGCTCGGCTGTGCATAAAAAACTTCCCAAAAAGGACGCGCCCGATGACGAATGGCTGAAGTTTTATAACCGTTATGATTATATGAGGGATAATCTCAGAGAAGAGTGTATGAAACTACCGTTAAAAAACAATGATGAATTTAATAATTATGTTCATTCTGTTCAACTTAAGCAAAATGTGGATGATATAGTATGGCTTGTTCAAAAATTCAGCGTTGCTTTTGAGGAAAAGAAAAATAAAAAAAATGAAAAGTCTTTTTCGGATATAGAACACCTTACATATAAGCTGTTTGCGGAGAATGAGAATATACGAGACGAGTACGCTCAGAAATATAAGGAGATTCTTATAGACGAGTATCAGGATACGAACGGTTTGCAGGACGCTATGTTCACATCTATTTCACGCGGGAATAAAAACATATTCATGGTGGGAGATTTAAAGCAAAGCATTTACCGGTTCCGAGGCGGAGACCCGATGATTTTTAAGAATAAGAGCCGTCTTTACGGTGAGAGCGGAACAGGTAAAAAAATAATGCTGTCGCAGAATTTCAGAAGCAGAAAAGAAGTTTTGCACGCTATAAATGCTGTTTTTGGCACTGTGATGTCGGATAAAGTGGGAGATGTGGAATATGTCGGCGACGAAATGTTAAAGCGTGACGATGACAGAGAATGTTACAACGACGATAATGACACATCGAATCAGGCGGGAAATTATAATGCCGAATTTCATAGAATCGCGGTTATAAAAGATGAGGAAACCGATGAGGAAATTACAAAGGAGCATGCTGAAGCGGCATGCGCGGCGGAAAAAATCCGCTCGTTGGTTGACGGACGGTTTCAGCTTTATGATAAAGACGGAAAGAAAAGGGATATTGAATACAGAGATATTGTGATTTTGATGAGAAGCGTAAAAGGCGGCGGTGAGAATGTGCACGCTATACTGGAAAGATATAATATTCCCGCTTTTGTACAGAAGGAGGAGTATTTTGAGCGTAGAGAAATAAAGCTTATGCTCGCTCTTATCTCTCTGATTAATAATCATATGCAGGATATTCCATTAATTGCTGTTATGCGTTCTCCGATCGGAGATTTCACAGAGAATGAACTTGCCATGATAAAGCTTGACTACCGAGGAAAATCATTTTATAAGGCGGTAAAAAGCTATAAGTCGTCGGACGGAGAAATCAGTGACGCGGAAAAACGTCTTAGGAGTAAGTGCAGACGTTTTGTGGGAGATTTGAATCGTTGGAGAAGCTATGTGAAGATGAAGTCAATAGCGTCTCTTATATGGACGCTGTATGAGGAAACCGGTTTGTATGATTTAATGGGAGCCTTGGAGGGCGGCGAGGAAGCGCAGGCGAATTTGAAGCTGCTTTATGAGCGCGCAAAAAAATATGAGGCATCAGGATTTAAGGGGATATTTAATTTTATAAGATACATTGAGCGAATGGAGAACAGAAATGACGATATAAGCGGCGCAAAGCTTATAAACGAGAGTCACAATGTTGTCAGAATAATGACTATTCACAAAAGCAAGGGACTGGAATTTCCCGTGGTATTTCTTATGAATACATCTAAGAAAATGCTCTCCCGCCGCTCGATGGGTGAGAACAGAATACTTCTTCATAAAGATCTCGGAATAGGTGTTGACTATTATAATTATGAGAATATGTATTGTAAAAAACTTATGTTTAACGAATATATAAAAGAAGAAAATGACAAAGAATATCTTTCCGAGGAGATGCGTCTTTTGTATGTGGCAATGACAAGGGCTAAGGAAAAACTTATTGTGACATCATCGAGAGTGTATAAAGATACGGAGGAGTATGAGCAAAAACTGTCAAAATGGAAAAATGAGTATTCGGATCCATCATCATTCGCAAGAGCGGCGCGAGAGGCGAAGTCGTATGATGAATGGATAATGCCCGCCGCTGAAAGCCAAAATGGGTGTTGGAATTGTTTTGATAAGGTCGTTTCATCTATCGCGTATGACGGAGAATCAAAAAACGACAAAGAGGAGATAGTAATTGAAAATACTGAGGAAATGCGTAAGCTGATAACAAAAATTTTGGAATTCCGGTATAAATATCCGGAGAGCGGAGCGATTCCCGCCAAAACTTCCGTAACCGCAATAAAAGAGATGGAGGATGCTGAGCATACTCATGAGGACGACCCGGTATATATGACCCAAAGACCGGATTTTATGAGAAAGGAAAAAGCGGGAGCGCAAATCGGAACGGCGCATCATCAGATTATGGCTTACATAAATACGGACGGCTTGAAAACTATCAATGAGGAGGAGTACGAGGATTTTGTAAGAAAAGAAATCATTCGTATATGTGCCGCAGGTCAGGTAGAAAGAGATATTGCCGAGGATGATGAAATAATAGAGATCATATGCAAAAATGTATGCGGTTTTTTCAGAAGCCGTATGGGCAAAGAACTTCTTAGCGCGGATAGAATTTATAGAGAAAAACCGTTTGAAATTGAGATAACGGCGCGTGAATATGACGCGTCTCTTCCTGAGGAATATGAGAATGAGAAAATTGTTGTTCAAGGTATTATAGATTTATATTTTGAGGATAATAATGGTAATATAACGCTTGTTGATTATAAAACAGACAGGTGTTCCTCTGCCGAGGAACAGCGCGCCGTTGCTGAAAAATACAGAAAACAGCTTGAACTGTATGAAAGAGCCGTGGAAAAAATATTAAAAAAATCAGTAAAAGAAAAATATTTGTATTTATTTTCAGCGCAAAGTGTGGTAAAATTGTAATAATAAAAATGTTGAGGTGAATATAATGGCAAATTACGGCAATTTTAATTTTAACAGAAGAAAAAAGAATAAGAAGATTGTAATCGCGGTTATTTGCGCGGCGGCTGTGTTAGCTGTAATTTTCTATTTGGGAATCGTGTCCGGCGGCGACGGTATGAACAATACCTCCTCGGTTGTTTCTGAAAATACGCGCCTTAAACTGGAAATAGGCGAACTCAATGATAAGATAGAGAAAATGCAAGCTACCATAGACGATTTAAACTTAAGGCTTGAAGCGCGTCCGACAATAGCGCCCACGCCTTACGCTGTTTCAGAATCACCGGCACCGTCTTCGACACCCACACCTTTGCCGCGTGAGACAACATCTCCCAGGGGCGGAATATAAGATTAATGCGGAATAATAATGTCAGCGCGCCAAGATTTTTTCGGCGCGCTGAATCATTTGCTCAATTGTTTTAATAAAAATAAGATTTTGTCAAAAATTTTCAAAAAATGCTTGACTTATTGCGCTATTGATGTTATAATAATTGTGCTCAAATAAAGGCTCTTTTTTTTATGCTTGAAATAGAAGAGCCGGTATATGAAAATGCGGAGGTGTTAAAGATGAGAGTAAAAATTACATTGGCATGCTCAGAATGCAAGCAGAGAAACTATAACACAATGAAAAATAAGAAGAATGATCCTGACAGACTTGAAATGAACAAATATTGTAAGTTCTGCAGAAAGCACACTCTTCACAAGGAAACCAAATAATTTGATTGAGTAAGGATGTGTAAAAATGGCTGATACAAATTTATCAAAGACAAACAAAGTCGGCTTCGGCACAAGAGTGAAGAGATTCTTCAGAGATACCAAAGCTGAGCTAAAAAAGGTCACATGGCCCACAAAGGAACAGCTTATTCATAACACTGGTATAATTATAGTATTTATCATTATAATTACAATTATTTTGTCGGTGCTTGATATGGGGTTCGGAAAACTGTTCTCATTATTACCTAACATATTAAACTAAAATTTTATTATTTCAGAATAATTGATAGGGAAGGAGAACGGTTATGGCAGAAGACGCAAAATGGTATGTGGCACACACATATTCAGGTTATGAAAATAAGGTTAAAGCCAATATTGAAAAATCTGTTGAAAACCGTGGCATGCAGGATTTAATTCTTGATGTGAAAGTACCTACTGAGGATGTCATTGAGGAAAAGGGCGACGAGAAAAAGGTTGTAAAACGCAAGATTTTCCCGGGTTATGTCGTTGTCAAAATGGTAATGACGGATGAAAGTTGGTATATCGTAAGAAACACGCGCGGTGTCACAGGATTTGTTGGACCGGGTTCAAAGCCTGTTCCGCTTTCTGATGAGGAAGTAGAGCGCATGGGTGTTGAAGTAATACGCATGAAGGAGATCGATTTTGCTGTAGGCGATAACGTTTCTATCAAATCAGGTCCTATGGAAGGCTTTTCCGGTAAAGTTACGAGCATTAATAATGAAACGCGCAAGATTAATGTTGCAGTTTCGATGTTTGGTCGTGAAACCCCTGTTGAAATTGATTATACGCAGGTTGAACACATAGAATAGTCAAAACAAGTTAATTAATATGTTTTTATATATTGATTATATATCCCTCTGGTAACAGTGGGAGGGTCAAAAGACCCGCAATTACCACATATAGCTATAAGCTATGATATTTCAAGGAGGTGGCCATTATGGCACAAAAGGTTGCAGGTTATATTAAACTACAAATTCCTGCCGGCAAAGCAACTCCGGCTCCCCCTGTTGGTCCGGCTTTGGGTCAGCACGGTGTAAACATTATGCAGTTTGCAAAGGAATTTAACGAAAAAACAGCAAAGGACGCAGGTCTTATTATTCCTGTAGTTATTACAGTATATGCTGACCGTTCTTTCTCGTTCGTAACAAAGACTCCGCCGGCGGCTGTTCTTATCAAGAAAGCTTGTAAGATCGACAGCGGAAGCGGTGTTCCTAACAAGACAAAGGTAGCTACAATTTCAAAGGCTGATCTTCAGGCTATTGCAGAGCAGAAGATGCCCGACCTTAACGCGGCAAGCCTGGAAGCTGCTATGAGCATGATTGCAGGTACTTGCAGAAGTATGGGTGTTCTTATCGGTGACTAATTACCGATACGGTAACTAATTTGTTAAGAAAAGTGGGAGAGATAAGAAATCTCGTTTGACCACGAAGGAGGATACGAAATGTTTAGAGGAAAGAAATATCAGGATAGCGTAAAGCTTGTTGAAAAGTCAAAGCTTTACGACACAAACGAAGCTATGGATCTTGCAGTAAAGACATCAAAGGCTAAGTTTGATGAAACAGTGGAAGCACATATCAGATTGGGCGTTGACTCAAGACATGCTGACCAGCAGGTAAGAGGCGCGATTGTACTTCCTCACGGAACAGGTAAGACTTCAAAGGTTTTGGTATTTGCAAAGGGACCGAAGGCTGATGAAGCGCAGGCAGCGGGCGCTGATTACGTAGGCGAGGCTGAACTTGTTCAGAAAATCCAGGGTGAAAACTGGTTTGACTTTGACGTTGTTGTTGCAACTCCTGACATGATGGGTGTTGTTGGACGTCTTGGTAAGGTTCTTGGTCCTAAGGGACTTATGCCGTCACCAAAGGCGGGCACAGTAACAATGGACGTTACAAAGGCTGTAAATGAAATTAAAGCCGGTAAGGTTGAGTACAGACTGGATAAGACAAATATTATCCACTGCCCAATCGGTAAGGCTTCATTCGGCGCGCAGAAGCTTCAGGAAAACTTTGAGGCTCTTATGGGCGCAATTATCAAGGCTAAGCCGGCAGCTGCTAAAGGTCAGTACTTAAAGAGCGTTGTTGTAGCATCAACAATGGGACCGGGTATAAAGGTTAATCAGTCAAAGCTTGGCTAAAAAATTCACATATTTGCCCGTATATCACCGATTTCACTGCTCGAAGTACAAAAGTACGTCATCGCAGTTTAAACGGTAATCTACGAACAAATCTGAGAATTTTTTATGAAATTCACATGGTTTGCCCGTATATCACCGATTTCACTGCTCGAAGTACAAAAGTACGTCATCGCAGTTTAAACGGCAATCTACGAACAAATCTGAGAATTTTCAAAATTATATGTTAGTCCTAAAAAATTTGGGACAAACACTTGACACCAAATTCAATCTGTGTTATAATAGCGCAGTTGAATAAATCCGTAGACAGTAGGCATGCCGAAAGGCTGTAAGTCCAACCGAGGGTGATAATAGTGATATAAGATTACTATGGCTCTTTGCGTCTACGGCAAAGAGCCTTCTTTTAATTTTAGAAGGCATATTGACCAAATTTACAGGAGGTGAAAAGAATATGCCAAGTGAAAAGGTTTTAGAAGCAAAAAAAGCACAGGTTGCTGAAGTTATCGACGTTTTGAAGGAAGCGCAGACAGGTGTGCTTGTTGATTATCGCGGACTTACAGTTGAGGAAGATACAGCTCTTAGAACAAAGCTTAGAGAGGCGAATGTAAAATACTTCGTTATGAAGAACACACTTCTTCTCAGAGCGGCTAAGGAAGTTGGTCTTGAGGCTCTTGAAGAGGCTCTTCATGGTCCTACAGCTATTGCGGTTTCATCAGAAGACGCTGTTGCTCCGGCAAAGGTTCTTTCAGACTTTGCGAAGGATAACGAAAAGCTTGAAATCAAATCGGGATTCATGGATGGCGCTATTATGTCACTTGATGAAATCAAGACTCTTGCGGCAACACCAAACATGGAAACATTGATTGCAAAGATGATGGGAAGCTTAAACTCGCCTATATCTGCTCTTGCAAGAACTCTTGCAGCTATATCAGACGGCGGTGTTGAGATTGCTGATCTAATCGCAAAGAAGAATGCGGAAGAAGCACCGGAACAGGAGGCTGCTCCTGCTGAAGAAGCTAAAGCAGAAGAGGCTGCAGAGGAAACTCCGGCAGCTGAAGAAACAGCAGAAGATGCTGAGTAATTTATTAGAAATCAGTTATATTTAATAGGAGGAAAATAAAATGGCAGATGTAAATGCAATTCTTGATTCAATTAAGGAATTAAAGCTACTTGAAGTTGCTGAATTAGTAAAAATGATGGAAGAAGAGTTCGGCGTAAGTGCTGCAGCTCCGGTTATGGTTGCAGGCGGCGCGGCTGATGGCGGCGCGGCAGGCGGCGCAGAAAAGTCAGAGTTTGACGTTGTTCTTGCAGATGCAGGCGCTTCAAAGCTTGGCGTTATCAAGGTGGTTAGAGAAATCACAGGTCTTGGTCTTAAGGAAGCAAAGGCTCTTGTTGACGGTGCTCCGGGTACTGTTAAGGAAGCTGTTGCTAAGGACGAGGCTGAAGCTATGAAGACTAAGCTTGAAGAAGCAGGCGCTAAGGTAGAATTGAAGTAATTTTGCTCTGATTTGTGTTTATCAGCGTTAGGAGTATTTTATGACAATAGATGTATCAGCAATACTTAAGGAAATAGGCGGAAGGATAGAGATAGACGGTGAGGTCTTACTGTCTGATACAGATTTTCTTGGTGAGATGTATCATTTCAGCAAGCCTGTAAAGGTGAAAGGCAGTATTTCAAATAACGGTGAATCTTTAATACTGAAAGCGTGCTGCGTAGGAAGTATGATGACTCAGTGTGCAAGATGTATGAAGGATATAGAAATTCCTGTAAACTTTGAAATGGATGAAAATCTTGTTCAAAATAACGGCGAGACTTTTGAAGACGATGACGTGATACTGTTTGATGATACTGAGATTGATATTGATGATATAGCAGCAAATAATTTTCTTATGAATGTTGATGGGAAGCATTTATGCGATGAGGACTGTAAAGGGCTTTGTCAGCAGTGTGGTGCGGACCTGAATGAAGGAGATTGCGGCTGTAATCATGATACGATTGACCCGAGATGGGCATCGCTGATAGATATTATGAATAAGGACAATTAGAGAAACAGTCAGAGAGAATTATGGAGGTGTAATTATGGCAGTACCTAAGGGTAAAGTTTCAAAAGCCAGAAGAAATAAAAGACGTGCCAACTGGAAATTAACTGCGCCTAATATGGTGGAGTGTCCACAGTGCCACGAATTTAAAATGCCTCATAAAGTTTGTAAGTTCTGCGGATATTACAATGGTAAGGAAGTTATAAAAAAAGTTGAGGATTAATTCGGCTTGATAAGTGTAAGGAGACCGTTTTTGCGGTCTCTTTTTTCGTGTCGTGTTTTTTTTGATTTGCTCAAATGTTTCGCGAATGTAACAAATATAACATTTTCGTTTCTTGGACGTGCGCGATTTGTATCAATTTTGTAAAACAATATATATTGTTTTGAAACATCAATAATGCTATAATAATCTACAAGATATAGAGATTGATGAATATATTAAACACAAAATGTAGTGGTTGAGCAGTGTAGATATTTGCACGTACGCGCATTAAAAAGCGTCATTGTGCAGATTTTTTTCGGGAAAATATATTGAACGCTGCCAAAAATAGAAAGGAAATGTAGACAAATGAAGGTTCAAAAGCGTGATGGAAGAATTGTCAGTTATGAGGCTGATAAAATTACCGCGGCGATAAGAAAAGCTAATGTAGAGGTGACAACATCTCAGAAAGCGAATGAAGATTTAATCTGTGAAGCGATAGAAAATGTTGAAAAGACTACGGGAGATGTTATTCCTGTCGAGACAATTCAGGATATAATAGAAAGAACTCTTGTAGGACATAACAAATATGTGCTTGCTAAAAAGTATATGATATACAGATATCAGAGAAGTCTTTTGAGAAAATCTAACACGACTGACGAATCAATATTGAAGCTTATCAGAAATGAGAATAAGGAACTTGCGGAGGAAAATTCAAATAAGAATACGGCGCATGCTTCTACACAGCGGGATTATATAGCCGGAGAAGTTTCACGCGACGTCACAAAGCGCTTGTTGCTTCCCGAGCATATTACAATGGCTCATGAAAACGGTATTTTGCATTTTCATGACGCGGATTATTTCATACAGCCGATTTTTAACTGCTGTCTTATAAATATCAAGGATATGCTTGATAACGGCACAGTGATGAATGGCAAACTTATTGAATCTCCGAAAAGTTTTCAGGTTGCATGTACTGTTACAACTCAGATTATTGCGGCAGTCGCAAGTAATCAGTATGGAGGACAATCGGTAAATGTGGCGCATCTTGGTAAATACCTAAGAAAGAGCCGCGATAAGTTTATGAAAGAAGCGCAAAATCGTTTCAGTGATACGCTTTCATCAGATGAAATTCAGAAAATTGTTGATATGCGCGTTGAGGATGAGTTAAAATCAGGTGTGCAGACGATTCAATATCAGATAAATACCCTTATGACAACAAACGGACAGTCTCCTTTTGTCACACTGTTTTTACATATAGACGAGGAAAATGAATACGTTGAGGAGAATGTAATGATTATAGAGGAAATTCTTCGTCAGCGTCTTGAGGGAATTAAGAATGAGCAGGGTGTATATGTGACTCCGGCGTTTCCAAAGCTTGTATATGTGCTTGATGAAAACAACTGCTTAAAGGGCGGCAAATATGATTATGTTACAAAACTTGCGGTAAAATGCAGCGCGAAGAGAATGTATCCCGATTATATTTCGGCTAAGAAAATGCGTGAAAATTATGAGGGTAATGTATTTGGACCTATGGGTTGTCGTTCTTTCCTGTCGCCTTGGAAGGACGAGAATGGAGAGTACAAATGGGAAGGTAGATTCAATCAGGGTGTTGTAAGTATAAATCTTCCGCAGATAGGCATAATTGCAAAGGGAGACGAGGAAAAATTCTGGGAACTCTTTGATGAAAGACTTGATATTTGCTATGAGGCGCTGATGTGCCGTCATAAGGCTCTTGAAGGAACACTTTCAGATGTAAGTCCTATACATTGGCAGTATGGAGCGATTGCGCGTCTGAAAAAGGGTGAGACGATTGATAAATACCTGCACGGCGGTTATTCTTCAATATCGCTTGGTTATATAGGACTTTATGAATTGACGTATCTTATGACAGGAGAGAGTCAAACTAATGGCAAGGGAAAAGAATTTGCCTTTAAAGTTATGAATCATTTGCGTGATAAAGTGAATGAATGGAAAGAGAAAACAGGTATTGGATTTGCACTTTATGGAACACCGGCAGAAACTCTTTGTTACAGATTCGCTCGTATTGACCGTGAAAAATACGGAGAAATTGAGAATGTGACCGATAAAGGATATTATACAAATTCTTATCATGTTGACGTGAGAGAAAAAATAAACGCGTTCAATAAATTTGATATAGAAAGCCAATTCCAAAATATATCGCTCGGCGGCGCTATCTCGTATGTTGAGATACCTAATATGCAGAATAATCTGCCCGCGCTTGAAATGCTGGTAAAATATATTTATGATAATATACAGTATGGTGAATTTAACACAAAGTCGGATTACTGTCAGGAATGCGGTTTTGACGGCGAGATAATTCTTAATGACGATATGGAATGGGAATGTCCGCAGTGTCATAATAAAGACCATAATAAGCTTAATGTAACGCGCCGTACCTGCGGTTATCTTGGTGAAAACTTTTGGAACACAGGCAAAACTAAGGAGATAAAGAGCCGGGTTCTGCATCTGTAAGGAGAATATATATGAACTACGCAGCAATAAAAACGACCGATGTGGCAAATGGCACAGGCGTGAGAGTGTCGTTGTTTGTCAGCGGGTGCCGCAGACATTGCAAGGATTGCTTTAACAGTGAAACGTGGGATTTCAATTTTGGGGAAAAGTTTACTCAAGATACCATGGATTATATAATAGAAGCGCTTAGTCATGATTATATTGAGGGATTTAGCCTGTTGGGCGGTGAGCCGTTTGAAAAAGAGAACAGGGAAACTGTGCTTGATATACTCAGAACAATAAAAGAAAAACTGCCTGATAAGACGATATGGTGTTACAGTGGTTTTACTTTTGAAGAATTACTTGCTGACGGGGCGCAAAGCATTCTTGAATTATTGGATGTGCTTGTTGACGGTGCGTTTGTTGCCGAGAAGAAAAATCTTAGATTAAAGTTTCGCGGTTCGGAAAATCAGCGCGTTATAGACGTAAAGAAAACACTGAAAAGCGGCAAAGTTACGGAACTTGAATAAAAATAGGAATAAAAAAATGTGTTTGCTTATGCAAACACATTTTTTTATGTTCTTATTTAATTAATAACAATGGGAGCGCCCGGATTTATTGTAGGAGCCGCGGGTCTTGATGTGGGAGCGGCACTCGCTGCCGACGGAGAAGACTGCGGTGAAGTCACGGTTGAAGAAGAGGCGCCTGGAGAGGCTGTCGCGGGAGTTATACTGCCCTGAAAATCAATATCGTCCATTCTGTGGAATGTATATCCCTCACTCATAAGATATTCGATTATAGACGGCAGAGCGTCCGCTGTAGTTTGCTTTGCCGCCGCGTCATGCATCAGCACAACTATATTGCCTCCGTCGTTATCCATATTCTTTTTCATATATTCAAGCAATTCCTGAGCGTTCTTTTTCTTTCCTTCGGCATCACCGTTAAGAGTATTCCAATCGCTGTAGTAGAAATTATGTTTTTGTAATACGATTTTACACTCCTGTTTCACAGGCGAATAGCTGTCTGCGCTCGAATTATAGCTGCCGCCGGGGAAACGCACAAGGCGGAATGGTTCTTCGCCGTCTGTAACGCTCTTTATTGTGTCATAGCATTTTTCAATTTCATTAATAAATGAATCTGTGGACGCATATAATTTTTCATAGTTATGGCCGTCCGAGTGATTAGCGATCAAGTGTCCTTCTTCATAGACGCGTCTTGCCATATCAGTATTGGATTCTATCAGAGAACCCACCTCAAAGAAAGTTGCTTTTACATTATAACGTCTTAAAATATCAAGAATTTGAGGAGTTATATTTGTTGTAGGACCATCGTCAAACGTCAGATAACAGCGTTTTGTTTGACCTGAGTTGGTTATTATTTTAAGCAAATTGTTCTCAGTGGAAGGATCGGGTATTCCCGAATTGACTGAAGATACAGGAACAGCCGTCGGAGCAGAAACATCTTGATTAAGATCAATTTGACCGGCGGAGTTAAGATCGTTTTGATTATTCTTATCTCCTCTGCTTATTATGGATATAGCAACGCAAATAAGCGCTATAACACCAATTATAGCAACAAGAAGTATAGCTGCGCGTATGCGTTTCTTTCTCAGACGTTCACGATGCTGACGCTGACGGCGAAGATTATCAAATTGAGCCGCTGTAGACATGATCAAAACCCCCTAAAAAACTTATATATATTTATTATATACTAAAATCAATTAAAATTCAACATTATTTGTGTAAATATAATACTCTTGCGCAAATTTTATGAATTATATAAAAAAATAAACAAAATATAAAGAAAGGAATGAGTAAAAATGAAAAAAATGGCATTAATTTTACTGTGTGTGTCTCTTGCTTTGTCAGGCTGCGCTTCAGGAGGAAATGTAAAGAAGAAAGTTAGTCAGGTAAACGCGGAGGTTCAGAGTGACAAAGGAATAGGGTGGGGGTTTGTGAGAAAAAAAGGCGCGCCTCCGGAGATTCCCGCAAAGCAGACGGAACTATTGAAAAAATACAACTGCTACTATATTGATGAGAGCGCTGAAAAAACGCTGTATTTAACGTTTGATGAAGGGTATGAAAATGGATATACGTCAAAGATTCTGGACGTTTTAAAGCAGACAGAAACACCCGCAGCGTTTTTTGTGACAGGACCGTATCTTGAAAATCAAAAGGAACTTATCCAAAGAATGATTGATGAGGGTCATATTGTCGGAAATCATACGGTTAATCATCCCAATTTACCCAAACAGTCTACGGAAACTATAAAAAAAGAATTGAACGATTTAAATAAAAAGTGTGAGGAAATGTATGGGGTAAGTATGAAATATATGCGTCCGCCAGAGGGGGAATACAGTGAAAGAGTGCTGTCAACCGCAAATGATATGGGATATAAAACGATTTTATGGAGTTTCGCGTATAAGGATTGGGATATTAACATGCAGCAGGGAGCGGATTATGCCTTTTCTCAAGTGACTCCTTACCTGCATGACGGGGCAATATTGCTGCTGCATGCTGTATCATCGGATAATGCAAACGCGTTGGAGGAGATAATTAATTATGCGAAAAATGAGGGATTTGTATTTAAAAGTCTTGACGACTTGGAATAATCATGAAAAAATTTTTTAAAATATATCCAAAACCCCTTTATTATTTTTAAGATTTGGTGTATAATGAAAATAATATAATCTATTTTAGAGAGGTATATGGCGTATGAGAGAAGCAAGCTTTGATTTTGGTAAAAAACCGCCTGTTGACGGTTATACTAAGGTAACGGAGAAATCTGTCTACTCAGAGGGGAATGGATTCGGACTTTTAAAAGAAACTCAGGCAGAAGAAAGAGAAATCGGCGAGAAGGAATTAAACCGTGATTTTTTGTTTATGGGTGATAACTTTTTTATCGTTGATGTTGAAAATGGAGAGTACATGGTGCGCGTATCGAAGGGAGACTATGTTGACGAGGGCGATGTTATGACCTTTTATAGTGTCAACGGTGAAAAACACGGTGTATGGGTAAAAGATGGCTCTGTCATTGAGAGAGTATTTCCGGTGACTGTGACGGACGGCAAACTGGAATTTTCTTTTGAAATGGGTAAGCATACTTGTCTTAACAGCATTGATATAGCCGCGAAACAGAATATTGAAATAAACGGTTTAAAATCGGATATAACCGCTAAGCGCGACAAAGCTTCCGTAAAACTGGAATGGGACAAAGCGCAGGGTGTTATAGGCTACAGAGTTTCACGAAGAAATCCTAAAAATAATGAGATTGAAAAGGTTATAGATGTTATAACTGAGGAGTTTGTTGATGAGGACGTGGAGTTGTGTCAGAAATATGAGTACACTGTATGCGGTCTGTATTCTCAAATGTTCTGTACCGACAGCAAATTAACGGCTGAGATTTGTGTTGTTGACGGGAAAAAGCTTGATAATGAAATTACAGGATTGGACGCGAGAGAAACTGAAAATTCTGTCACTCTTATTTGGGATGGAATCAAAGAGGCGGTTTGGTATAATGTGTATCAGAAAGCGCCGTACGGAATGTATAAGTACATAGGCAAAACAACAGAAACAAAATTTATTGATGATAAGGTTGTCACAAATGTTCCGTTTATATACGCGGTGGAAGCCATTACCACAAGCGGAATATCAGAGCGTAAAGCGGTAACAATAGATATGGAGGCTCAGCCTAAAAAGCGTATGATGGAAACGCTTGGCAGGGGCGCTGTGGCGATGAAAACCGCTGACGGTGTATTTTTGAGCTGGCGTCTTAACGCTTATGAATACGAGCAGGATATAAACTTTATCATATATAGAAATGACGACAGGATTACAGATATAATAACAGATTCCACAAACTATCTTGATAAAGACGGAAAAACATCTGATATTTACACAATTAAAGCCGTAAAAGGAAATAAGACAGAAAAGGATGGAACAAAGGTTGAAGTGACTGACGCGCCTTATTTGTCAATTCCTCTTGATAAGCCGGCAAATTATGTTGACCCGCACGGCGTATCATATCCGTACACCGCAAATGACGCGTCTGTTGCCGATCTTGATGGTGATGGTGAATATGAAATAATTCTTCGTTGGGACTCTAACGGAAAAGACAATTCGCATAAAGGATATACGGGCGAATGTTTGCTTGACGCGTATAAACTTGACGGAACAAAACTTTGGAGAATTAATCTCGGAAGGAATATCCGCAGCGGTTCACATTATACTCAATTTATGGTGTATGATTTTAATAACGACGGTAAAGCGGAACTTGTCTGCAAAACTGCCGATGGCACGATTGACGGTAAAGGAAATGTAATAGGGGATAAGGACGCTGATTACAGAAATAAAGACGGATTCATTCTTGAAGGTCCGGAGTATCTGACGCTCTTTAACGGCGAGACCGGCGAAATCATGGATACTGTTGATTATGACCCTCCGCGCGGAAATGTCGCGGAATGGGGCGATAGCTGGGGAAATCGTGTTGACCGTTTCCTGGCTTGCGTGGCTTATCTTGACGGTGAAAACCCGAGTGTTGTAATGTGCCGAGGATACTATGACCATGGCTGCCCGACGGTGCTTGCTGCGTATGACGTTATAGACAATAAGTTGGTAAAACGCTGGAAATTCCTTGCTAACAAGCATCAGAATATTGAATACACAAATCAGGGTAATCATAATCTTGGTGTGGGCGATGTTGACGGCGATGGACTTGATGAAATCGTATACGGAGCAATGGCGGTTGACCATGACGGAACAGGCATGTACTCAACCGGACTTGAGCATGGAGATTGTATGAATTTGGGTAACTTTACTCCAAACACTCCAAATCTTGATTTCTTCCAAATTCATGAGCATGAAAGCGCGGAGTATGGCTATGAAGTTCGAGACCCTGCGACCGGAGAAATCAAGTGGGGAAATTACACGGGACGTGATACGACAAGAGGTCTTTGCGCTAAGATTGACCCGAGATATGTCGGAAATCAGTGTTGGGTAATGGACGATGGTATTTTCACTATGGAAGGTGAAATGATAAACGAGCATGGACCTGAGTCTATAAATTTTGCAATATGGTGGGATGGAGACCTTATCAGAGAACTTTTAGACCACGAGTTTGACGAGAAGACAGAAAAAGGTTATCCTAAAATTTATAAGTGGGATTATGAGAATAATAAGTTAGTGACTATACTTGATCCTAAGGGTGCTTTGTCAAATAACTGGAAGAAGGGCACACCTTGTATTCAGGCTGATATTCTTGGAGACTGGCGTGAAGAGGCTGTATGGAGAAACACAGATGACACCGAACTTAGAGTTTATATGTCAACAGAACTGACAAATCACAAATTCTACACACTAATGCATGACAGTGTGTACCGTCTAAGTGTCGCTTTTCAGAATACAGCGTATAATCAATGTACGCAGACAAGTTTTTATATAGGACCTGAAATGGATGAGAAAATACCGGTTCCGAATAATGAATATGTGAGAGGCATAAACCTTCCCGACTTTACTGAAGATATTGTCGATTAATCAGATTTGTTCAGGTTTAATGTATACTATGTATCAAAACGTTTACAAAACTGTTGATATTTTATGTAAATTCTAAAAAAAAACAATAACATTGTTGACCTTTTGCAAAAATTAGGATAGAATATAAGAGATTACATGGGGGATGACGCATGAGGATAATATCGGGAACAAGACGAGGTCATAAATTGTATGAGTTTGAAGGTGATGATGTGCGCCCGACGACTGACAGAGTAAAGGAATCTGTTTTTAATATGATACAGACATTTATTCCGTCCGCGCGCTGTCTTGATATGTTCGCCGGAAGCGGAGCGCTTAGTTTTGAGGCTGTTTCACGCGGAGCGGACAAGGCTGTGTGTATAGATAATGACAAGAGTTCCATTGATATTATAAAGAGAAATGCGCATGCTCTGAAATTTTCCGATAGCTGTGATATAGTCAATATGTCATGTTTTGATTATGCGGAACAAACGAGCGAGAAATTTGATATAATATTTCTTGACCCGCCGTATAATAAAAATCTTATAGAAAAATCACTTCGCTTAATTGTGGATAATGATATTTTAAGCGATGAAGGCATTATAATGCTTGAAAGCGATGAAACTGATTTTCATAATGATTTTTCAGGACTTGACATATACAAACAAAAAAAGTACGGAAGAACTTATATTACTATCTATAAACTGCAAAAGGAATAAGAAAGAAGAAAGCAAATGAGAATAGCGGTTTATCCGGGAAGCTTCGATCCTATAACTAACGGTCATCTTGATGTTATTAAACGCGCAAGCCGTTTATATGATAAATTAGTTGTCGGAGTTCTCAGCAATGGAAATAAAACGCCACTTTTCAGCGTGGAAGAAAGGGTGGCAATGATAACCTCTGTAACAAACTCTATTGAAAATGTGGAGGTGGACACTTTTGAGGGGTTGCTCGTTGATTTTGCTGCAAGCAAAAACGCGACTGTAATTGTAAAGGGACTGCGAACTGTAGCGGATTTTGAATATGAATTTCAGATGGCGCTTCTTAATAAAGCGCTGAATCCCGAATATGAAACTATGTTTATGATGACGGATACAAAATATTCCTATATAAGTTCCAGCATGGTTAGGGAACTTGCGGGCTTTCATGGTGATTTAACAGGTCTTGTGCCTTGTGAGATAATAGAAAAAATCAAAGAAAAATATAAGTAGGATGAAAGGATTGAAGAACATGGATATGGATATGGATATCATGGAAATTATCGACATGATGGAGGAAACTATTGAAAAAGCTTCCTCAGTGCCTCTAACAGGTAAAGTCATGGTTGATAGAGATGAACTTTTAGACTACATTCAGGAAATTCGTCTTGTATATCCTGATGAGCTAAAAGAAGCAAAATGGGTCAAGGAAGAAAGACAGAGAATCCTGTCTGAGGCTGAAAACAGAGCGGAAGCAATCCAAAAGAATGCGGAAGAAACTCAGATGCAGCTTATAGATGAGCATGAAATCACAAAGTGCGCTTATGAGCAGGCTAATGAACTTGTAAATGCCGCTCAGCAAAAATCAATCGAAATAAAAACTGATACAGATCAGTATGTTGATGATATTCTGAATGATGCTGAACACCGTCTTGACCTGCTTCTTCGCAAGGTTCGTGAGGATAGAGGTTATTTCAATAATAACTAAGATATAAATTAGACATGTATAGAGCTGGATACGAGTACATTATGCACCGTTCAGCTCTATTTGAGTTTGTATGATGTAAAGGGGGACAAGATTATGCTTTCAGACATAGAAATCGCTCAGGGCGCAAATATGAAACATATTCGTGATATAGCCTCGTCTATTGGAATAAAAGAAGACGAATTGGAATATTACGGAAAATATAAAGCGAAGATGTCGCATGAACTGTGGGACAGGGTAAAGGACAATAAGGATGGCAAGCTTGTGCTTGTAACAGCCATCAACCCTACTCCTGCGGGAGAAGGTAAGACAACCACTACAATAGGTTTGGGTGACGCGCTTACAAAGATGGGTAAAAAATGCGTTCTCGCTTTGCGGGAGCCGTCATTAGGACCTGTAATGGGAGTTAAAGGCGGCGCGGCGGGAGGCGGCTATAGTCAGGTTGTGCCTATGGAGGATATAAATCTGCATTTTACCGGGGACATGCATGCCATAACCGCGGCAAATAATTTGCTTTCAGCGATGATAGATAATCATATCCACCAGGGGAACGAACTTGACATTGATGTTACAAATATAGTTTGGAAGCGCGTTGTGGACACAAACGACAGAGCCTTGCGCAATATAGTTGTGGGAATGGGCGGAAAAATTAACGGTGTGCCTCGTGAGGACGGGTTTATGATTACGGTTGCTTCTGAGGTTATGGCTATCTTGTGTCTTGCCGCGGATCTTGAAGACTTGAAAAAAAGGCTGGGCGATATTATAGTCGGATACAACAGAGCGGGAAATCCGGTAAAGGCTTCAGACCTTAAAGCGCAGGGGGCAATGGCGGCGCTGTTAAAAGACGCGATAAAGCCTAATCTTGTTCAGACTCTTGAATATACTCCTTGCTTTATTCACGGCGGACCGTTTGCTAATATTGCTCATGGATGCAATAGCATTCAGGCGACAAAGCTTGCAATGAAACTGTCTGATTATGCGATTACAGAAGCCGGTTTTGGCGCGGATTTAGGCGCTGAAAAATTTATGGACATAAAATGCCGGATGGCGGGAATAAACCCTGACGCGGTTGTTATTGTCGCTACAGTGCGCGCTCTTAAATATAATGGCGGAATCGCTAAAGCGGATTTAAAAGAAGAAAACGTTGAAGCGCTAAGCAGGGGAATTGTTAATCTTGAAAAACATATTGAGAATATGAAATCATACGGAGTGCCGGTAGTTGTAGCTGTAAATCGTTTTGACACAGACAGCGATGCGGAATTGCAAACAGTTATAGACAGATGTCACCAGCTCGGAGCTTCCTGCGCATTGAGCGAAGTGTTTGCAAAAGGCGGCGAGGGTGGACTTGATTTGGCGGAAAAGGTTATTTCCGCGATAGAAAATGAAAAAGCAGACTACAAGGCGGCATATGACGTAAATTTATCAATAAAAGATAAGATAGAAGCGATTGTCACAAAGATTTATGGCGGAAGCGGTGTTAAATACAGCGCTAAAGCTTCTAAGCAGATAACTCAGATAGAAAAACTGGGACTTGATAAAAAGCCGGTATGTATGGCTAAAACACAGTATTCGCTTTCTGATAATCCGTCTCTTTTAGGACGGCCTGAAAATTTTGATGTGACAGTAAGCAATGTGCGTTTGTCAAACGGAGCGGGATTTATAGTTGTTGAAACGGGCAATATCATGGTTATGCCCGGTCTTCCTAAAATACCTGCTGCGAATAACATTGATGTAACGGCTGACGGAAAGATAACAGGACTTTTTTAATACGGGAATATTTGATATGAAATATAATTCAGACAGTTATGAAGAAACACAGCGAATAGCATCAGAATTTGCCAAAAGCTTGAAAAAGGGCGATGTGCTTTGCATGTACGGAGATTTAGGTGTGGGAAAAACCGCTTTTGTGCAGGGGTTGGCAAAGGGACTCGGCATTAAAGAGCATATAACAAGCCCTACATTTACTATTGTAAATGAGTATATGGGTGACATGGCGCTGTATCATTTTGACGCGTATCGTATTGCCGATTGCGATGAAATGTATGAAATCGGTTATGAGGAATACATATATGGCAGCGGAATCAGTGTGATTGAGTGGCCGCAGCTTATAGCGGACATTCTGCCTGAACAGCGATACGATATTGAAATATCAAAAGATTACAGTAAAAACGAAAATTATAGAGAGATAGAAATCAGGGAGATTGGATAATGAGAGTGCTTGCGATAGATACCTCATCAAATGTGGCAACTGTTGCCGTTATGGAGGATGAACTTCTTTTAGGTGAATATATCTTAAATCATAAAAAAACTCATTCTCAGAAGATAATGGTTATGATTGAACAGCTTCTTTCCGACCTTGAAATGAGCGTCAAAGATATTGATATTTTTGCGGCGGCAGTCGGACCGGGCTCTTTTACGGGACTTCGTATAGGAGTTGAGACAGTGAAGGCGCTTGCTCACGCAGCAGGGAAGAAAGTTGTAAGCGTAGGTACTTTAGAGGCGCTTGCTTATAATGTTCCGTATGCCGAGCATATCATAGTGCCAATAATGGACGCGAGACGCAATAATGTGTTTGCAGCAAGCTATATATGGGACGAGGGATTTAAGGAGATTGGACAGCCGGAGGGCATTACAATAGAAGAATGCATTGATAGCTGCGGTGATTTTCTTGATACTGTATTTGTTGGCGACGGAGCAATCGCGCATCGTGCGTATATAGAAGAAAGGCTTGGAGAACATGCGATTTTCCCGCATGGAGCGGCTCTGAATTCAAGAGCGTCTTCTGTTGCGGCGCTTGCGTTGGAGAAAGCGAAAAGGGGAGAAACCCAGTCTTACTTAGAAATGAAACCATACTATATAAAAAAATCACAGGCTGAAAAGGAGCTTGAGGAAAAATCAAATAAAAGAAAAGAGGAAAATAAATGATAGCGATAGGAAGCGACCACGGCGGTTTTGAACTTAAAGGTCATGTTATAGAACATTTGAAAGAAAAGGGCATTGAAGTCAAAGATTTCGGTGTATATAATGAAGATAGCGTGGATTATCCCGATTGCGCAAAGCCTGTATGCGAGTCAGTGATTGATGGAGAGTGCGAACGCGGCATACTTTTGTGTGGAACAGGAATCGGTATTTCAATGGCGGCGAATAAGTTTAAGGGAATAAGAGCCGCGCTTTGCGGTGATGTGTTCAGCGCAAAAATGGCGAAGGAACATAATAACGCAAATATTATTTGCCTTGGCGGCAGAGTAACAGGCAGAGAAAAAGCCAATATGATTGTTGACACATTCCTTGAAGCAGAGTTTCAGGGCGGAAGACACGCTGAGCGAATAAAAAAAATTCATGATATAGAAAATCAGTAGTGTATTTATAGTATTCGATATAGTAAAACAGCTGCCGTTAATGGCAGCTGTTTTGTATTACAATACTTGTTCTTATTTCTTTTTTCGCCTGAATTCCTTTGCTGATTTAAACAGGTAGTCTCGGTTGTTGAGTGATGGATTAATAATAACTTCATCTATAAGACGCTTTAAAGTGTCTCCTATTTCTCTTCCCGGCTTATAGCCAAGACGGATAAGGTCTTTACCGTTGACGGCAAGATGAGATACGAGATACGGCTGTCTTTCAGCGAGAATTTCTTTGTATATTCGGTGCGCGCTGTCTATGCGCTTTTTCTTTTCGGGGAAATGAATAGGCTTTTTTGCCATGTTGTCCGCTGTCTGTAAAAGCAGTAATTTTTCGAACAACGGTTCGCCTGTGCGCGCCATCATTCGCTTTACAGCGGGTTGAGAAGGTTCTACTCTGACATCGTGATTTTCCACTAAAACTGAAATATCATGAATAGTATTGTTATCCATACGCAGGCGATGCAGAAGATCCACAGCAATTTTACCGCTTTCACGGTGATGACCGTAAAAATGTATCACACCGTTTGAATCAGTGCTGGAACAACACGGCTTGCCAATGTCATGCAGTAAAGCCGCCCATCTAAGAACTATGTCCGGCGGTGTATTTTTTATGGTATGAATTATGTGTTCTCCAACATCGTATATGTGATATTTATTGCGCTGAGGCTCACCAAAACATCTTTCAAACTCCGGCATTATATAATATAGGAGACCGCATTCATGAAGTTTCCTGATATAATCGGGGTTTTCAGACAGAAGTATTTTATTTAATTCCTCTAAGATTCTCTCACTGCTTATTTTCTTTATAAGTACCGCGCATTTTTTTATGGATTTCCATGTTTCCTCTTCTATTTCAAATGAAAGCGCCGCGCTGAAACGAATAGCGCGAAGCATGCGAAGAGCGTCCTCTTTGAATCGAATTTCAGGATTTCCGACACAGCGTATCGTTCTTTTTTCAATGTCTTTTTGACCGTCGAAATAATCCAATATACCGGTTTTTGGATTATACATCATGGCGTTGATTGTAAAATCACGGCGCGCGCAGTCCTCGCGCGCGTCGGTGACAAATGACACGCTTTCGGGACGGCGACCGTCCTTGTATTCACCGTCACGGCGAAAGGTGGTTATTTCATAGCCTGTTTTGTTTTCAACAACAGTCACTGTTCCGTGTTTTATTCCGGAATCTATAGTGCGGGAAAAAATATTTTTAATGTCACGCGGCTTTGCATCGGTGGCAATATCATAATCATGAGGGACTTTTTCCATAAGAAGGTCACGAACTGCCCCGCCTGCAATAAAAGCAGAAAAACCGCCTGATTCCAGTCGGTCAAGTATACTTATAACACTATCGGGTATCTTGAACTCCATGATGATTCTCCTTAATGACACAAATTCTCTTATTAGAAATTATAATTCCAATTCGTATTCTGTGTCAATAGAATCTGCTTTAATGTAAATTGAATGTAATATACATCTTTACCTTTATTTAAATTTGTTGGATATGTTTAAAATGACGATTTATTTGATTGACTTTTTTATAAAAATAGTGTATATTATATAATATAGATTACTGCAAAAAGGTGGAATTAATTATGGAACGAAATACTGATACAAGGCAGATGAAATATGAGGCTTTGAGAGCCGTTGCGGAACTTGCGTTTGAGGATAAACTTAACGAGGAAAATATTGAAGATATACCTTTTAAAATTATACCTACCGCAACGCCGAGATTTCGCTGCTGTGTATATAAAGAAAGAGAGATTATAAGGCAAAGAGTGCGTCTGGCGATGGGTAAGCCGCCTCTTCCGGCTCATAACGTGGAAAATATTGAAGTAAAGAATAACACTATTCAGATTATTCCTGCCGCGTGTGAAGGTTGTCCGATTAACAGATTCCAAGTGACGGAGAACTGCCAAAAATGTATGGCTAAAGCTTGTCAGAGCGCGTGCGCTTTTGGAGCGATTACAATAACAGGGCGAGGAGCTTACATAGATCAGACGAAGTGCCGTGAATGCGGAAAATGCGCGGAGGCTTGTCCATATCATGCCATTGCCGACCTTATGCGTCCGTGTAAACGAAGCTGTGATGTCGGCGCGATAACTATAGGCGGAGATAAGCTGGCGACTATTGATGACAGCAAGTGCGTAAGCTGCGGACATTGTTCAGCGGCTTGCCCGTTCGGAGCAATTTCGGATATGTCGCAGATAACTGAAGTAATAAGTAAGATTAATGATAAAGACACAAAGGTAGTCGCTATTCCTGCTCCGGCTGTCGAGGGTCAGTTTGGACCTGAGGCGACCATAGGACGTATGATTACAGCGCTGAAAGTGCTTGGATTTGATGAGGTTGTTGAGGTTGCGCTCGGCGCGGACGCTGTCGCGTATAATGAGGCGAAGGAATTAATCGAAAATCACGAGAAGGGCGAAAAAATGACAACCTCGTGTTGTCCGGCATTTGTAACGCTGATAAGAAAACATTATCCGAAACTGGTGGATAAAATGTCCAACACGGTTTCGCCGATGGTAGCCACGGTAAGATGGATAAGAGAAAATATGCCGGGCGCATACATAGTGTTTATAGGTCCTTGTATGGCAAAGAAGGAAGAAGCAAAGTTTGGCGTTGAGGGCAGTCCCGACGCGGTAATGACATTCGAGGAACTTAACGCTCTGTTTGACGCGAGACGAATTGATATAGCAAATTGTCAGGAGACTCCTACAGAGGCAACATCATTTGGAAGACGTTTCTCAGGCGCGGGCGGAGTCACGGAAGCGGTGATGAAAGCCGTTAAGGAAATGGGATGCACAGACCCGATAAAAGCGAAGGGATGCAGCGGTCTTAAAGAATGTAAGGTTGCGCTTGCGATGCTTAATGTGAATAAGCTTCCGGAGGATATTATTGAAGGTATGGCATGCGAGGGCGGCTGTATGGCAGGACCGGGTTCAATCGCTCCTCTTCAGCAGCTTAAAACGGCAAGAATGAAGAAAATTAAGGGTAAGGAAGACGATAATATAACAGATATGCTGACAGGTCATGATTTTATGGAAGTAGATATGGAACGTGAGCATGAATAAGATACAATGAAAAAAGGTATTGCATGGAGCAATACCTTTTTTGTTTGTATACAGAAATCGCTGCTTATTTAATCATTTCTATTAAATCGGGAATGCATTCCTCAAATTTAACCCCGTACCAGTGTTCTTTCTCGCTGCCCAATGTATGACGAATACAGTCCACAGTAAAGTCAACGGCTATTTTTATTGATTTACCCATATCAAAACCTTTCACAAGCGCGCCGGACAGAGTGCTTGAGAAAACGTCGCCTGTGCTGTGGAAATACCCGGGAATGTTATCACTGAAATACGAGGAAAACTCATCGGTTTTTCTGTTATAGGACATAACACCCTGTGAGTATTTATCAAAGCTTACACCTGTCAGAACAACTATTTCTGAGCCGAGACGTGATAACTTCACAAGCATATTTTTTATAAAATCTTCGTCGTAGTTCTCTCCAACGTATTCCTCATCTAAAAGAAGCGCCGCTTCTGTAAGATTGGGAAGAATGACATCCGCTTTTTTACATAGCATTCTCATTTCCGAGGCAAACTTATGAGTAAAACCGGCATAGAATTTGCCTTTGTCTCCCATGACGGGATCTACAATCAATAAATTGTTATCGGTCTTAAAATCATCAAAGAAATCGGAAACTATTTTAATCTGTTCAAATGAGCCAAGATAGCCTGTGCATACCGCGTCAAATTCAAGATTTATACTTTTCCAATGTGATGCGATATTTGGAATGTCACCTGTAAGATCGCGGTAAGTATATCCGGTAAAACCTCCCGTATGTGTTGAAAGAACCGCAGTGGGAACGGCGCAGGTCTCTATACCCATTGCCGAAGTTATGGGCAGCGCTACAGTAAGCGAGCATTTTCCGAAACACGAAATATCCTGTATTGAAACCATTCTTTTCATGATTGACTCCTTCCATAAAGCAAAGACTGAGATGTTTGATTCAGACTTATACCTAATCAAAATACTAAACAAAGGTAATTCTATACTATTTTTGCGATAATGTCAATAAAATCATCATAATGACGCTATATAACTCATAATTTTAATTACACAAATTTTGAGGAGTGTTGTATATGGGATATGATTACTTAAAAATGATGGAGGACGCTAAACATATTTTGGCTGCTTATAACATAATAGAACAAATCCTGATTGGAAAAAGCGTTATGCAAAGGGATATTCCGTGTTTTAAAATCGGCAGGGGAGAAAGAAAAATTATTCTAAGCGGAGCGTATCATGGTCTTGAATATCTTACATCGGCTGTTTTGATGAAATTCTTATCAGATTACGCGTATCATGTGATAAATGACGATGGTGATTTTTTTGGATATGACGTGAAAGCGCTTTTTGAAAACGTTGAACTGTACATAGTGCCTATGATAAATCCTGACGGGGTGGATATTGCCGTGAACGGAATTGATATAATGAATCCGTATCACAGAAAACTTATAAGTAAAATCGGAATACATAACTTTAATCGGGTATGGCAGGCAAATGCGAGAGGTGTGGATATAAATCACAATTTTGACGCGGATTGGCAGCGGGTGACAGATGGCGAGGCACCTTCAAAATATGGCGGCGCATATCCCGAATCTGAGCCGGAAACTAAGGCTGTTACTGATTTTGTGAGGCAAGAGAAGTTTGATATGCTCCTTGCTTTTCATAGCCAGGGTGGGGAGATATATTATGACTTTAACGGAATGACGGGAGAGAGGTCATTGGAAATAGCAAAAAAAATGGCTGAGAAAAGCGGATATTCTGTATGTATGCCGACAGGAACAGCTGTATTTGGAGGCTGTAAGGATTGGTTTATTAAGGAGTTTGGCAAAGAAGGATTTACGATTGAAATCGGTCACGGACAAAATCCGCTGCCTATTGGCATGCTTGATGAATTGTATGAGGAAAATGCAAAAATAATATTGTGCGCAATGAGGGCATGAGAAAACGACGACGTTTTCAGAAATCTTGACTTTTTTGAAATAAAAGCAAAAAAGTCTTGCCAAACTATATCGCCTGTGGCAGACCATATATGTCTATAAGAGTAGATAATACGGTTGGAGGTATTTTCAATGTCGACAGAAAATATTGCAGACTGTTCAGACAACGCAGACGGAGCTGACAGAAACTTAGGAGAAAATGAAAATATAAAATACGAGGTATATAACGGAGATAAAAAGATTTCTCTTAATAGTCAGCCGTTTATATATGATGGTAAAAATGAATTTAATAAGGGACTTTACCTGATACCTGAAAAACAGCCTGATAGCAGGTATTTAATTGACGAATTTGCAACAGTATTATAATTAACAATTTATCGTCATGTAAAAAGAGCAGCTTTAAGCTGCTCTTTTGCTTAACGTTGTTTCTTAATTAGTTTAATCGGATAATTTTGTTCCGCATTTTCCGCAGAATTTTAATCCAATAACATTTTCGTGTCCGCATGACGGACAAGGCTCTTTAGGCGCGTCTTCGTCAACATTTGTTGATGAAGACGGAGCGGGAGTTTTTACATACTCATAAAATCCTGCCTGAACAAGTCCGAGAAACATCGGAGCAAGCAGCGTATATATGATGTATAAAACAAAGCTGACGAGAGCGAAAATAACTCCGACAAAGGGTATCATAGACAACAGAGCGAGTATAGCGGTTAAAAAAACAAACGCAATACATGGGAGAAATACGGCGATAAATATTTTGCCTTTATGTCCCATTGTATCCTGTTTTGATTTTTTTATCGCGTCAAGCGCGCGTACTGATTTTTCACGCATCAGAATATATGGTGTGAATGAATATGAAATAGATTTAATAATCGCAATAACAGGTCCTGCTATTGGAATCAGACACCATAGAAAAATCCATAAATACTGCCAGCACATGCCTCCGGCAACATGCATGAAATCTCTGAATCCGTCAAAAATCTGATTTGTTGACACATCGCGTCCATTATAAGCGTTCAGATATATTGATGCCATTCCGGCTGAGATTGCTGCAATCACGGGGATTGATATAATCGGAATAAATCCGAAAATCAAAGCCAGCATGGAAAGCAATCCGCCTAAAAGTGACAATCCCCATACTTTTACGGGAAGTGTTTTGAAAATATTTAATACTCTTTTATAGATAATACCAATCATTTTTATCTCTCCATTTCAAATTATTTACCTTGACCGTAATACGCGTTTGCACCGTGCTTGCGGTAATAATGTTTATCCTGTAATTCCTGTGGGGCAGGTTTTACATTCGGGTTAATTGCCTCGGTATGCACAGCCATTTTGGCAACCTCTTCAAGCACAACCGCGTTATGCACCGCTTCATTGCCGTCTTTGCCCCATGTGAACGGACCGTGGTTTTTACACAATACCGCAGGTACAGCCGCGTAGTCCTTATCCTTAAAGTAATCGGCAATCAGAACGCCCGTATTGCGCTCGTATGCCTCGTCAATCTCCTCCTTGGTGAGATTTCTCACGCACGGAATTTCGCCGTACATATAGTCGGCATGGGTTGTGCCGTAGCACGGAATACCGCGTCCCGCCTGCGCCCAGCTTGTAGCCCACGGCGAATGTGTGTGTACTATTCCGCCTATATTTGGGAAAGCTTTGTATAACTCAACATGTGTTGCAGTATCGGACGAAGGATTGTATTTTCCCTCGATTTTATTGCCGTTTAAATCAACAATAACCATATCTTCGGGCTTTAGCTTATCATAATCCACTCCCGACGGCTTAATTGCAAAATAGCCGGTTTCGCGGTCAATCTCGCTGACATTGCCCCATGTGAAGGTTACAAGACCGTATTTCGGCAGAAGCATATTAGCTTCATAGACACGTTTTTTTAATTCTTCAAGCATACTGTTTCTTCCTTTCTATATGTTATCTACAGCAGACTGTTCTATCGGCATTCCTTTTTTATAGCGTTCTGCAAAAGTGTTAAAACCGTCAACATCTGCTTTGACAGGCTCAAGAGTGTAAACACTGCCTCCCTTAAAAACCTTATTATTAAGAAAATCGGTAAGCGTTTCACCGTCGTTTTTACTCTTCATATACGACGCGAGAATCGCGATACCCCACGCGCCGCCTTCACCTGCCGTTTCCATAAGCGAAACGGGCGTATTAAGAGCAGCAGCCATAAATCTCTGACCTACGTCCTTAGTCTTAAACAGACCGCCGTGACCGAACATCTTGTCAATCTTAACGTCTTCGTCCGCGAGTATGTCCATACCAAGCTTAAGTGTGCCGAGCGCGGAATATAAATGCGCGCGCATCATATTCGCAAGATTGAATTTACTGTCAGGAGTACGCACAAACAGCGGACGTCCCTCCGTCAGATGTGTTATGTTTTCACCTGAGAAATAATTGTAGGAAAGCAGTCCTCCGCAGTCGGCATCACCCTCCAGAGCCTTGAAGTACAAAAGGTCATAAAGTTTCGGAGTGCTGATTTCAATACCCGCCTCCGCAGCAAACTCACGGAAGATATTTACCCACGCGTTAATATCTGACGTGCAGTTATTCACGTGTACCATTGCGACATTATCGCCCGCGGGTGTTGTCACAATATCAATTTCGGGATATGCTTTTTTAAGTGCCTTTTCAAGCACAATCATAGCGAATACGGATGTGCCTGCCGACACGTTGCCCGTGCGCGGTGTTACGCTGTTCGTCGCGACCATACCCGTGCCCGCATCGCCCTCCGGCGGACAAAGCGGTATACCCGCCTGCAATTTGCCTGTCGGGTCAAGAAGCTTCGCGCCTTCCTCTGTAAGCGCGCCCGCGCTTTCACCTGCTGTAAGTACTTTTGGAAGTATGTCATTTATATTCCATGGATATTTCTTGACTGCGTCCAGCTTGGAAAACTTTTCAAGCATATTTCTGTCGTAATTTCTTGTTTTACTGTCAATCGGGAACATACCCGACGCTTCTCCGACACCGAGTACAAACTCGCCCGTCAGCATATAGTGAACGTAGCCGGCAAGCGTAGTCAGATATGTAATTCCGCCGACGTGCTCCTCGCCGTTTAAAACAGCCTGATACAAATGCGCGATGCTCCAGCGCTCGGGAATATTAAAATCAAACAATTCGCTCAGTTCCGCTGCCGCCTGACCTGTTATGCTGTTTCGCCATGTGCGGAACGGAGTAAGTAAATTGCCGTTCTTGTCAAACGGCATATAGCCGTGCATCATTGCGCTGAAGCCCATTGATCCGACGGTTGCTAATTCCTCGCCGTACTGCTCCATGACGTCGCGCGCAAGGTCACGGTAACAGTCCTGAAGACCCGACCATATATCGTCAAGCGAATATGTCCAGATACCGTTTTCAAGACGGTTTTCCCAATCGTGACTTCCCGATGCGATTGGATTGTTGTCCGCATCCGTAAGCACCGCCTTGATACGCGTTGAGCCAAACTCAATACCAAGCGTTGTACTACCGTTTTTAATTGCGTTTTTTATGTTGTCCATGGTTTGAATCCTTTCTGAATAATTAATATATTTATAATAATTTCATTATAAACAAATTTGAGTAAATAAGCAATATGAAATAGAAAAAAAGTCTAAATATTTTTTTGCGCGGATAAATTCATCTGCCGTAAGCGCGCCGAATACTGCAAATTATAAAGCAGTTGCAATTTATCTCTTAACATGGTATAATAAAAGAAGATATGTATTTTGGAAGGTGACAAAGGTGGATTTATTAATCTTTAACGGAATAGTGAATGACCCTTGTATAAAAGGGGTATTGGAGAAGGATAACATTACTGTTTTAAGAAATATCATTGAGTTCTCGGAGACGGAGGGGGTTACGGACGGAGCGGTACGCGAATATGTTGCCACCCGTCTTGCCAGTGACGACAATATTCTTTCTCGCCTTGCTCAGGCGAATAAGCGCATAGGAGAAGATTTATATAAGCTTGCGCTGATGGATATTGAGCAGGTATACAAGAAATTATTTTCGATTCAGATTAAATATGTTCCGTCGGGAAATCCGATAGGGTTTTATGGGGGATATGTAAATTCAATACGAAATATAACTGATTCACATTCCGCGAAGGAACTTTTGGACGCGCTTATAACGCATTACAGAACTCTTGGCAGCGGAATATTATCAAAGTATGTCGCGTTTAAATATGACGGCGCGCTCATCGGTGTTGGAAACACCGATAAAATTACGTTTAATGACCTTGTCGGAATAGAGCATCAGAAGCAAATACTTATTGATAATACAAAATCGTTTTTGGACGGAAAAGCGGCGAATAACGTGCTGCTTTTTGGTGACAGAGGCACAGGAAAATCCTCTTCTGTTAAGGCTCTCTTAAATATGTTTTGTGACGATGGACTTCGAGTGATTGAAATGCCGAAGCATTGCATAAAGGATATTCCGAATCTGTCAAAAACGCTTGCGGAAAGCCCGAATAAGTACATAATTTTTCTTGATGACCTCACATTTGAGTCGCATGAGACTGAGTATAGGGCTCTTAAAGTTGCGATGGAGGGACAGCTTCAGGCAAATCCCGATAATGTTCTGATATATGCCACATCAAACCGCAGACATCTCATACGCGAGAACTGGTCGGACAGAGAAGGCGGAGAAATACATGTAAACGATCAGATGCAGGAGACTCTGTCTTTATCGGAGAGATTTGGTGTGAGCCTTGTCTTTTCCGCGCCGACTCAGAAGGAGTATCTTAACATTGTATCCGAGATGCTGAAAAAGCATGGCATAGAAATGAACGGAGATATAGAAAAGAAAGCCGTTGTATGGCAGATGAATTACGGAGGAAGAAGCGCGAGATGCGCTAAGCAGTTTGTAACTTCTTATATATCGAAATAAAAGAAAGGAAGATGTGAAATGAAAAAGAAAATTGCGGCACTGGTAACAGCGATAGCGGCAGTGCTTAGTATAACAGCTATGGCGCAGACTGTTCCTGAGTCGATGCCGGCGGTGATTAATGAAGCCGGAGCGGTTGTGATTAATGAAGCGGGCAGTAAGGCGGTACTAAGCTGTTATGATGAAACGGGCAAGCTTGTATACAGCAATATTTATTACAAGAATGATAACGGAAACATTGAAATGAACATTCCGTCGGAATACAGGGATTTGAAAAAGAGAGTTTATCTTATAGACTCAAAAAGATTTTTAGACGTTGAGGCAGAGCAGAACGCGCCTGAGGCGACACCGATGCCTTCTGAAACAGTGAAGCCGACTCAATCTCCGTCGCCAACGAAAAAACCGTCACAGAGTAAACCGTCAATTTATGAGAAAGAGGCGGATTCAATATACGCTCCCGCGCTCGTGAAAGATGTTGAGACTCGCGCGGATAGTAACGGAGAGGATATATATGCTGTAACAGTATTTTATCACGGTAAGGAAATGACCATAGGAATAGAGGAGGATTTGACCATTTCCTCCGCTCCTCAGGAGTATGACTTTATGAGAGGCAAATCAATGGATAGTCTTCAAAAAGGCGATGTAATCTGTATGACAGCTAATATTGCCGGCGATACTGTTAGAACTGTAGACTTTATTTTCAGACCGACAGAAGAGGATATTGCGACAGGTGACGCGGATTTTGGAGAAAGCTTTGAGAGTTTGTTATCCGCAAACGGTTTGGTTGCCGATAAATGGCCTGTCATGAAATACGGAAGTGCGTCATCGTCTGACAGATATGAATACGCTTTTGGTATTATCGGAAAGAAGGACGAGAATACTCTTACGCTGATAAATAAGAGCGGAGATGAAGATACGGCACTTGAGATTGATATTCAAGATGATACAATCGTATATGCGTGCAATGTTGACGGAAAGGAATATGATGTTGAAATAACAGATGTAAACGGTATTGAAACGACTATTCCAAAGAGTATGTTTGATGACGGACCTGTAGATTTGAATGACGATTACAGTTATAATTACGCACTTGTAAGACTTGTAGACAAAACAGCGACAGAGGTTATACTATATAATAATTACAACGAATGATTATACTCAACAAATCTAATACGGCGCATAATGCCGTAGAAAGAGAGTAGGAGGACAAACTTATAATGAAATTTTTAAAAAAAGCCGTGTTTGCTATTTTGATGCTCTTAATGGCATACATGCAGCGCGCGGTTTATGCGGACGCTGATATATCTGTCAGAATGGACGCTGTAACTTCTGATGATTCTGCTTATGTCAATTTTACAGAGGTAAAGCCAATGCAGATAGATGACCGCACTCTTGTTCCTGCGAGAGATATGGCGGAGGCGGCGGGAATGGAAGTTGTATGGGATCAGCCCACTCAGACTGCTATTTTGACGCTCAAAGCGGACTCGTCATCTGATAGGCCGATTGAGCGGTTTGCCGCCCAGGCGATAAATCAGATAAGAGGCTTCGGTCTTAATCTTAAACCTGTAAGTATAACAGCGGCTTTAAAGCTTAATGAAGGCGACGCGGTCATAAGATATAATTTTATGGATTCCGAGGGTGATAATGTGCCGATGGGGAAACATTATGAAATGGTTTCACGCGCGATACTTATCAATGACGGAACGCTTATGGTTCCGATACGCGACTCAATGGAAATGTTTGGTCTTACAGTAGGATGGAATCAGGAGGAATTGTGCGCGTTTGTGTCTGTTCCCGAAAAAGCGTCTGCTCCATCAGGCTTGGAGATAATAGCAAATCATGGTGATGGTAAATACGGGCCGGATAATTTTAATTCCGTGACTGCAGACCCTAATAATCCGTCTGTGCCAAATCTAAAACTCGGCAAGTACATAGGGCGTTTTAAAATCACGCATTATTGTCCGTGTGATATATGTAACGGCGGCTGGGGAGCGCATACTTCATGGGCGGGAGAACTTATTCCCGGTCAGTCAATCGCAGTAAATCCCAATACAATTCCGAAACTCAGTTGGGTGTATATTGATGGCTACGGTTACAGACGCGCCGAAGATACCGGCTCAGGGATTGGCGAGTACCATATTGATATGGCGGTTGCCACACATGAGGAAGCAATTTCAAAAGGCGTAGTATATAAGGATGTATATTTTGCCGAATAATCAAAGTAACATAAAAAGCACCTTTCGGTGCTTTTTTATTATCCTAAAAATGTCGGGATATAAAATCCCGACATTTATCACGTAATTTATCTCTCCATTTTCCAATATTGCACGCTGTACGGAGCAAGTTCGCTTCCACCGCCGAAATCATGGTCTTTGCCCGTAATCAAATCTGTAGCCATCCCGCATCCGGCATCGAAATGTACGGTTACAGGCTCATTATCTGCGTTGATTGCGACAAGCACACGCTCATCTTCAAATTTTCTTTCAAAAATACAGTGTTTGTTCTGCAATACAACGGAACGGAAATCGCCGTAACAAAGAGCCTTACTGTTTTTATGCGCATTTGCGAGATGTGAAATAAATTCGGCAAGATTGCTTTCCTCAGGTTCATCAAAGCAAGCTCTAAGAGCGGGGTCACCCTCGCTTTTGTTCGCTTTCGCGCCCCATTCGCTGCCATAATATACACAGGGAATACCCGGCATACCGAAAATCATACCATATACAAGCGGCAGATGCTTTTCGTTTGTAAGAATGCTGGCGATTCTTGAAACATCATGGTTATCAACAAAGCTTAGAAGATGCTTGCCCTTGTATAAAGTCCAGTTTTCCGGACCAAACTGACGAAGAAGAGAATGCACAATTTCAAACATATTCATGCTGTTGAAACTTGAATAAACACCTTTATAGCATTCATAATTTGTGCAGCTGTGGCACATTTCATCATTGACAAACTGATTGTAATCTCCATGCAAAAGTTCGCCGAGAAGAAGAAAATCCTCTTTTAAAGACCCGGTAAAAGATCTCAGACGCTTTAGGAAGTCTTTGTCCAGGCAGTATGCCACGTCGAGTCTGAGTCCGTCAATATCAAACTCGTCAATCCAGTATTTGACCGCGTCAAGAATATGATTTATAACTTCCTCGTTGCGCAGATTAATTTTCACAAGGTCAAAATTACCTTCCCAGCCTTCATACCAAAGTCCATCATTGTAATGCGAGTTGCCGCCGAAATCAATGAAGAACCAGTCGCGGTAGCGAGAAGCTTCACGATTTTGCAGGACGTCCTGAAATGCCCAAAAGCCTCTGCCTACATGATTGAAGACACCATCTAAAACGACTTTTATACCGTTTTTATGCAGGTTTTCGCATACCTCTTTAAAATCATCGTTTGTGCCAAGACGGCAGTCGATTTTCTTGTAATCGCGTGTGTTGTATCCATGCGTGTCAGACTCGAATACGGGTGAAAAATATATAGCGTTCGCGCCAAGTTGTTTTATATGTGGTATCCATTTGTTAACCTTAGTAATTCTGTGATTTAGAATGCCGTCATTTTCAAAAGGAGCTCCGCAGAATCCTAAAGGATAAATCTGATAAAATACACTTTCATATGCCCACATAAAGTCACCTCCAAATATTTTGTGTTTTATTAAGTATAACATTTATATGCGTATTTAGTCAACTAAAATAAAATAATTATAGAAAAAACTTGAAAAAACACGGTAAACATGATAAAATAAATGCGTATGAACAAATTTAAAAGGAGTTTTAATTATGTCAGGACATTCAAAATGGAGTACAATTAAGCGTAAAAAGGGTGCAAATGATGCCCAAAGAGCTAAAATATTTACAAAAATAGCAAGAGAAATAATTGTTGCGGTTAAGGCAGGCGGATCTGACCCGGATAATAATTCAAGTTTGAAGGACGCTATCGCAAAGGCGCGTTCAAATAATATGCCTAATGATAATATAAACAGAACAATCAAAAAAGCGGCGGGTGATACTGACGGCGATAACTATGAAAGCATCACGTATGAGGGATATGGTCCGGCAGGAGTTGCTGTAATTGTAAATACTCTTACGGACAATAGAAACAGAACTGCTGCTGACGTTCGTCACGCGTTTGACAAGAACGGCGGAAACATGGGTCAGACAGGCTGCGTAAGCTTTATGTTTGACCAAAAAGGTGTAATTGTTATAGAAAATGACGGAATTGATGAGGACGAGATTACAATGGCGGCTCTTGAAGCGGGAGCCGATGATATTGAAGTAGATGACGAGTGCATAGAAATAACTACAGAGCCTTCAACTATGGGAACGGTTCGCGACGCGCTCGCAGATAAATATACGATTACTTCTGCTGATGTAAGTATGGTTCCTCAAACAATGACACAGCTTACGGAAGAAGGACAAATCAACGCAATGGCAAAACTTCTTGATATGCTTGAAGATAATGACGATGTACAAGATGTCTATCACAACTGGGATATGCCCGATGAAGACTAAAATCGTTCATCTTGCGATAAGATTCGCACAATCTATATAAAGGATATGAATTATGAATAATAAAATTATACAGCTTCTGAAAAATACATGGGGCTTGCTTATATTCGCGTTGCTGAGCGGATGCGCGTATTATGTGGTTATTTTGAAATTTGTATTGTCGCATACGGAGCGAGGGGGAGGAATATTGGGATTTTTATTCCTTCCGGCTATTGTGTGCGGAGCGGCGCTTATAATTATAAAACTTATAAAGCAATTTTTTGAAAATGAACGCGAAGGTTCGGCTGTAGCGTTGTTTTGGCTGCATGTGGTGTTTATATTGATAAGCATTGTGTTTGCAATATCTATATTTATATAAAAAATGGACGGCTGTGTTTGAGCGCAGCCGCCTATTTTTTCGTGTTCAGGCATTTGTTTTTTCAAGCAGGTATTTTTCACGCGTTGCCATACCTCCTCGGATATGACGTTCCGCTTTGTTAAGTTCCAGTACTGCCTGCGCCTCTTTGTACAATGCGGGATTTATCCGCATAAGCCTTTCGTGCACATCTTTATGAACTGTAGATTTGCTGATATTAAAGACTTTGGCAGTTTTGCGGACTGTGGCGTTATTGTCTATTATGTACTGCGCAAGTTCAATCGCCCTTTTTTCAATATAATCCTTCATTCTCCCACCGACCTTTCTGTACAACATATATATGATACTTACAATAGATTTATGTAATTAAAATTGGCTTTCTGTAAATAGAAAATAAATAATTATATAAAAATACTTGACAAAGCGAGTGTACTAATGTAAACTGATATAGAAACTACGTGCGTAATCTGTTTAGGAGGTAAAGGCTATGGAGCAGGGAATTAATATTACGGATGCGGAATGGAAAATAATGGAGTTTATTTGGGATAACCCGGGTGTCACAATGGGTCAGATAAGAAAGGCTTTTTTGGAAACGGGTTGGAGTGATTCAACTATAAAAACGCTTGTTTTACGTCTGACAAGAAAAGGAGCGCTTAAGTTAGAGGGTAAAGCGAGAAATAATAAGTATTTTGCGGCGGTAAGCGCTGATGAATGCAGAAAACAAGAATTAAAGAACTTTATTGACAGAATTTTTGGCGGTTCAGTGAAAATGATGGTATCAAATCTTGTTGAGGACAGCAGTCTATCCCAAAAGGATATTGATGAACTTATGTCAATTATAGATAAAATCGAGGACTAAGCTATAGTCGGTTATTCTATATTATTGTTGCTTTCAATCACAATGATAACAACTGCGTTACAGATATGATATTGATGAGTCATTAAACTTGTTGAAAGCATATAATATATAGAAATGGGGGAGAGAGTATGACGGATTTTTTGATAAAGAGATTTGTAAAGAATTATAAAAATATCCAAAACCCGACAGTGCGCACAGCATACGGAAAATTTTCAAGCATTGTCGGAATCCTTTGTAATGCTCTTCTTTTTGCGGGTAAAGTAATTGTAGGTTTGCTCTCAGGTTCTGTGTCTATAACAGCGGACGCGGTGAATAATTTGTCAGACGCTTCGTCAAGTATAATAAGTCTTTTAGGATTTAAGCTTGCGAGTCGTCCGGCTGACGAAGAGCACCCTTATGGTCATGGCAGATATGAATATTTGTCTGGAATGATGGTGGCGCTGTTTATCATAGTAATTGGCGTGGAGCTTTTGAGAGGCAGTGTAAAGAAGGTTATAAATCCTGAAACAGTCGTTTTCAGTTGGATTTCTGTAGGAGTGCTTGCTTTTTCTGTGTTGCTTAAACTTTGGATGATGTTTTTTAACAGAAAGACGGGAAGGATAATAAACTCAAAGACATTGATTGCTACTGCTGCCGACAGCCGAAATGATGTGATAACAACATCTGCCGTTCTTGCCGCCGCTCTTATATCTAATTTTTGCGGTATAGAGTTGGACGGGTGGATGGGAATTGCTGTAGCTGTGTTTATTCTCTACAGCGGATTTGGACTCGTCAAGGATACTTTAGATCCAATGCTTGGTAAGGCTCCCGATCCTGAACTTGTGGCGGAAATAAAAAAGAAAATTTTAAGCTATCCGGGTGTGCTTGGTACTCATGATTTGATGGTGCATGATTATGGCCCGGGAAGGCAGTTCGCGAGCGCGCATGTGGAAATGGCGGCAGAGGATGACGTTATAGCCAGTCACGATGTGATAGATAATATAGAGCGTGATTTTCTTAAATATGAAGGACTGCACATGGTAGTCCACTTTGACCCTATATCAACGAAGGATTCGCATATAAATGAACTGCGATTATGGATAAGTGAGCAGATAAAACCTCTTGATTCACGTCTTACAATACATGATTTGCGTATAGTGCGAGGAACCACGCATACTAATGTTATATTTGATTGTCTTGTTCCTCACGATATGGAGATAGGTGAAAAGGAAATAAAACAATTTGTGAGTAATATTGTCGCTGAAAAATATCCGACATATTACACGGTTGTAACTATAGATAGAAGTTATGCTGCTATTCCTCATGACACTGAGGAGTAGGCGGGAATACAAGACAAAGAAAGCGCATTCACTAATATGAAGTGAAGCGCTTTCTTTAATGCGGTTTAATTTATTCGAAATATTTTCTATCCAAACTGCGGTATTGTATAGCTTCAGCAATGTGCGCGCTCGTGATATTTTCAGACTCTTCTATATCTGCTATTGTGCGCGCGACTTTTAGTATGCGGCTGTGCGCTCTTGCGCTGAGACCAAGATTGTCAAAAGCGGCTTTTAAAATAGCGTCCGCCTCGGAGTCAAGCACGCAAAATTTTTGCAGCATACCCGCGTCAAGCTGTGAATTTGAATATATATTAAAATCTTTGTATCGCTCTATTTGTATTTTTCGTGTTCTGTCTACGCGTTTTTTAATTTCTGCGCTTGTTTCGCCCTTTGTTTGAGAACTTAAATCTTTGTAATCAACGTTGGGAACCTCCACTTGAATATCAATTCTGTCCAACAGAGGTCCTGATATTCTGCTTCTGTATTGATTAACTTGTCTTGGTGTACATGTACACTGTCGGCGGTTGTCGCCGAAATACCCGCACTTACAAGGATTCATGCTTGCGATAAGCATTATATTGCATGGGTATGTAAGAGTCGCGCTGACGCGTGATATAGTTACAATGCCATCCTCAAGCGGCTGACGCAGCGCTTCGAGAGTATCGCGGTGAAATTCTGGAAGTTCGTCAAGAAATAGTATTCCGTTATGCGCTAGAGATAATTCGCCCGGTTTAGGGACAGAACCGCCGCCCGAAAGTCCTGATGATGAGATTGTATGATGCGGACTGCGGAAGGGACGGTGAAGTATCAGCGGCTCGTCTTTTGGCAGAAGTCCGGCAATGGAATGTATTTTGGTGACCTCTAAAGACTCGTCGAAAGTAAGATCGGGAAGAATGCTCGGCATACGCTGCGCGAGCATTGTTTTTCCTGTTCCGGGACTTCCTATAAGCAGTATATTATGATTACCTGCCGCGGCGATTTCCAACGCGCGCTTAACGTTTTCCTGACCTTTGACATCGCAGAAGTCAAGCATATTTGCGGCATTGGCGGCAAAATAATCGGTGAGATCAATTTTGTGAATCGGTATTTTGTTTATGCCGCAAAAGTGATCACATAAAGCCTTCAATGATTCTACAGGGTAGATATTTACGCCTTCTATAACAGCCGCCTCGTCGGCATTTTCAGCGGGAACAAACATATCTGTAAAACCTTGTTTGTATGCTGATATGACCATGGGCAATACTCCCTGGATAGACTGCACCGAGCCGTCAAGAGATAACTCGCCGAAAAAAGCGCTATTATCAAGTTCTCCCGCATAAATTTGCTCTGTTGCGGTAAGAATGGATAATGCTATGGGTAAATCATATCCTGAACCTTCTTTGCGCTGAGCGGCAGGAGCAAGATTTATAACGATGTGTTTTGCGGGGAAACGAAAGCCTGTGTTTTTGATTGCTGAACGGACTCTCTCTTTTGCTTCTTTGACGGCGGCGTCCGGAAGCCCGACTATATCAAAAAGCGGCATGCCGTTGGAAATATCGGTTTCAACGCATACCGGAAAGCCGTCTATACCCGAAAGACCTCGGGAGTGTATATGTGATAGCATAGTAAGTCACCTCAAGTCGTTTTTCGTTTTCTGAATACCATAAGTTTCATAGCGGCAAATGTTATAGGTGTTCCGAGAATTGCCGCAAATATATATGCAAGCGTTGAGTCAAGCTTAAAAGCGGTAAAAAGAAATACCATCATATATTGAAAAATAAAATTCGGTATATAGCTTATAGGGAATCTTATAAAAGTTTTCAAACTGGGTTTTTGCTGGAAAGTGTACTTCGAATTTAAAAAGAACGAAGTTATAATACTGATAATGTATCCAATAATAAAGTTCAGCCTTGAACTTTCGGCAAAAATACGAAGCGCGTTGTCAGGAGATAGGAACATTTGATGAATTATATCAAGAAACGTAGCGCTGCATACAAGAACAAGGGTATTAACAATACCCATTATCATAAATATTACAAATTGTATTGTCATAAAGGGTCTGATGGCACGCATTGTGCGCGGCGAAAGGTGCATGGCAAGTTTGACACGCAGATTGGATAGAAAAATATCCATAATCAATCATCTCCCCTTTGAAATCTTAATTATATTATATACTAAAAATACTACAAAAACAATAGTATATTTTGTTGAAATATAAATGTAATCATTATATTTTGATATATTCTATGACGTGAACGAGTGTAAGAATATCTTTTTTTCTGTTAAAAATTAAAATATATAAAAAAGCTTGACATTGTCGTGCTGTTGTGCTATACTATTAGAGTACCTTTAAGAGGAGTATGATTTTATATATCGCGAGGTAGAGCAGTTGGTAGCTCGTCGGGCTCATAACCCGAAGGTCGTTGGTTCAAGTCCAGCCCTCGCAACCATTAAAAATGGCTTAAAACCTAATGTTTTGAGCCATTTGTTTTTTCTGTTTTGTTTTATTATTGGGTTTTGTCCGTTATTTGTCCGCTATCGTGTAAAAATCAGCTTATTTTTGAGTGATTGAAAATGTCCTGTAGCTTATACGCAGCTGCTTTATCCGCTGACTTGATAGCGTGTGTATAGATATTCAATGTGGTGGTTCGGTCTGCGTGTCCAAGCCTCTTTGATACTGTAGCAATGTCCACGCCTCCAGCAATAAGAAGTGTAGCGGCGGTATGACGTAAATTGTGATAATGTATATCAGGCAAGTTATGACGTCTTATAAAGCCCTTGAACCAAGTAGAAAGAGTATCAGGATTTATCATACTTCCATTTGTAGAGGTGAAGATTTTACTGCTATCAATCCACATATCTCCCATTGCAAGTTGTTGTTTCATCTGTTCTGTTTGATACTGCTTTAATAGTTTTATCATATCAGACGGAATGTTTATAATTCTGTTGGAGCTTTTTGTCTTTGTAGTGTCCTCATATACGCCTCTATCGGCAGAATAAAGGACAGATTTGTTTATGCTGATAATGCTGTTTTTAAAATCAATGTCAGACCAATTCAAGCCGCAAACCTCACCACGGCGTAAACCAGTATATAATGTGAGCATAACCGCCGTGCGATATTTTATCGGCTCTGACTGTAAGCAGGAAATCAATTCAGCGGCTTGTACTTCATCAAGGCTTACCGCCTCTTTGCGTTCAGCCTTTGGAGGCTTTACACGGTTACAGGGATTAGACGGTATTACCTGCCATTGGACAGCCGCCGTTAGTATTGAGGATATAAGGCGGTGATATTCTGCTATGGTTTTATTAGATAGTTTTGTTTTGCCATTGGCGGGCTTGAATAAATTTTTATGGCTAATTATAGATGTGATTTTATCAGCAGTGTTCATTGATACGTTGTTTCCGTTGATACAAGAGCGTATTGCGGTTAATGATACGCCTGATTTTTCGGATAATGCTTTTTGAGTATAGCCTGAGGCGATAAGTATGTCCTTGAAATCTTTACAAGGTGTGTATTTTGTATCAATCCGTATTCCGTCTTCGCCAAGATTATTATAAAATTCCATTAAGTGGTGAGGCTGTAGCTTGTACACCTTTATATGTCCGATTGCAGGTGTTATCCGTTGCATAAGCTCTTTATAGCGTGTTACAGTTCTGGAGCGTAGCTGCTTTTCGGCATAGTCCCTGAACCAACGCTCTGTAAATTCCGCAAAGGTGATATTACCGTCAAGGAACTGTCCTGTCATACACTTTTCCTCAAACATAACCGCTTGACGGTTCAGCTCCTTGTCTATCTGCTTTTGTGTCATTCCCTGTTTTGGTTTCCAAGTCATAGTCTTTTCGATATGCTTACCCAGAACATCATACCCGCACGATACGCGTATTTGATAGGTATTCCCTCTTTTTCGTACT
>CAJUEZ010000006.1 GCA_910585485.1 uncultured Clostridia bacterium | reverse complement strand
TCAGCGCAAGCATATGATCATGTCCTGCGCTTATCTGCGGTGTCGCTATCGCTCCCTGCGGATATACTTCAACTTCCACAATCTTAAGCTGATTACCGACAGTACCTATAACCTGTGTGCATCCGAAAGACTTACCTGTTACGGTATTTCCCGAAACTGTTGCAACTCTTGAGTCAATAACTCTTATATTTGTCGCTCCGCTTATTGCACTTGAAATGTCGGTTGTTCCTCCGACTGCAACTCTCTTAAAGCGGTCCACAGAAGAATCTGCAAACATGGACACATCGCTATCCATCATAGTAACGTTATCTTTTAAAACGTCACTAAGATTTTCATCGCCCTTAACTTCTGTCTTTGTATCTGCAGCTATTTCAGAATTTGTGTTTACATTTGAATTAGATACAACAGGGGCTATCTTTATACTTGAAGAATTTGATGCTTGTGACTTTCCTGATGAAGCTTTTACAGTTGTATTATCTGCTTTAGCTGTACCTGCGATTACAGGCGTAGAATTTTTAGCAGTCTGTTCTACAACTTCGCTGACTTCTACATCAACAGTCTTCGCAACATATTCTTTAATTTCCTGTTCTGTATATGTCGTGAACGAATCCACTACTGTACCGACGGTTGGTTCTTCTGATGTTATGTATTCATTTACTGATGTTGTTGTTTCTGTTTTACCGTCTGCTGTGGCTATCTCTGTGTTAACTGTTTCACGAACTGTGTAATTTGTTCCTATTACTCCTTCAACTGTTTCTTCTTTTGCAACAGTTTCTGTTGTTGGAACGGTAATTGTTTTTTCTTCCTTTGTATAAACAATTTCGCCAGTCTCTTCATCATAAGCGGAGTCAACTACTGTTTCAACTCTCATTTCTTTTGTAGAAGGAACTTCTTCATAAACTGTTTTTGTTGTTGTTCCGATAATCGGTTCTTCGTTTACAATTTCTGTTGTGGTTGTTTTTGTCGTTTTTGTTTCAACTTGTTTTGTTGTTGTAACTTCTTCTTGAATTTCTTTCTTAACCGTCTTTGTTACAACTTCTGTTTTCTTTTCGGAAGCGCTGTCATCTACGGTTACAGCTGTATCATCATCGACCTTGTCAGATACAACTGTTTTGTTTGTTGTTTCATCTGTTGTCTTGTCTGTTTTTGTCTCTTCCTGTGAAATCTTTGACTGAGTTTCTTCCTTATTATATATAGCTTCATTTTCTGATTCTTTTTCAGATTTTTCTGTATCGACCTTATCAGACTTTTCTGAATCAGCATCAGCTTCTGTTTTCTCTGTTTCGTTTTTGTCCTTTTTCTCTTCTTTTTCTTCTTCTTGTTTTTCTTCAAATAGTTTCAATATTTCTTCATCGGACATTTTGCTGTAATCCGGTGTGTTTGATGAGGAACCGTCACCAAAAGAAGACAGGTCATAAATTGAATTCTCCTGTGTAAGACCCTCGGCATACATTTCCTCTACAAGTTTTTTTATTTCTTCAGATTCAAATTCTTTCTTTGAACCCGCTGCTATTTCTTCAGTGTTATTCTCCTGCGGAGCCGATCCGTTTAAAAGATATGCTGTGCCTGTAACTTTTTCTGACGGATCCGATTTAAGCATCGCATAGAACGGAGTTCTTATTATATCATCAACTGTTTCTCCATCCCATGTTATATCAACTGTGCTCTTATCTCCATCAACTACCGGTTCTGATATAGAAAGATACTTTGATTCTCCGGCTTTCCAAATAATGTTGCTGCCGTCACCATTTGCGGCTGTGGCAGTAAAGGTTTTCTTTGCGCCGAAATATTCAAACATTGAAAACGACTGGTCAAGGCAAAGTTCCTTACTGTCATTTTCTGTTGAATACTGTTCAAGTTTCTTTGAAAGATTTGAAGTTGTGTTATTGTAATTTGATGACGATGATGAGGAAGTGTTTCTTGCAGCAGAAGAAGATGGAGTATTTGCTCCACCTTGGGAATTTGCTTCTGTGTTATCTGCACCACTATTAGACGCAGCCTCTGCTTCTTCATTTTGAGCAGCCTCTGCGCCTTCTTTTGTTTTATTGCCCTCATCACCGGCAGCAGCAGTATCTTCTGATTCTGTGCTGCCTTGAGCATCCTTGACATTTTCCTCTTTTATGCCATCGAACATTGCTTGTCCGGCATAACTTATGTCTGCTAATGTTGGCAGCTGAATTGATGTTACTGCCATCGACGTCAACAATACCGCCGATAAAATTTTCGTCATCATCTTATTAAACTTCATAAATATATCTCCCCTTATATTTATTATTTTGAAGTGTTTCTTTCTAACGCGCGTTTCCGCGCCAATAATAGATATAACACTCTGAACCATTTTTGGGCGCACTATATCTATTATCTATATTATACCTTTTTTATTGCTTTTAGTCAACAGTTTTTGCTGTTTTTTTTAGGTTTTTCCTTGATTTTTGGGTGTTTTTACCGTTTTTTAAACCTGCCGTAAATCCTGCGTATTTTTCGCGAAACAATCATGTAATATTGTTTTGAAATTATAACATTTTTATAATTTTGTAACTTTGATTGAAAATGTTCTTATTTTTTAAAAAACTATTGACAAATTTGACTTTTTTATATATAATCTGATAAGTTGACGGTATTATCAGTATTTTCCGCCGTTTACAATTAATTTTCAGATACGGAGTGTGAAAAAACCATGATTAGCGAAGCCGAAAAAGCAAAGTTACATGTCGGTTATAAACAGGCTCTAAGGGCTTTAAGCGAGGACAAGGTTTGCAAAGTGTTTATCGCGGAGGATTGCGACGAGCATATAAAAGAAGGAATAAACAAACTAATCTCGGAAAAGAATACTCCGCTTTTCTTTGTTCCAACAATGAAGGAACTTGGAAACATCTGTTCCATTGAAGTCGGCGCAAGCTGCGCTGTCGTATTAAAATAACTTGATTATTACGCGCTATGCGCGGAATAATAAATAAAATCTACTATAGAAAGGATGTGTAACACGATATGCCTACATTTAATCAGTTGGTCAGAACGGGTAGAAAGACATCAAAGAAAAAGTCTACAGCTCCTGCTCTTCAGAAGAGTTTAAACTCTCTTAAAAAGAAGATGTCAGATAAGAGTTCACCTCAAAAGAGAGGCGTTTGTACAGCTGTAAGAACTGCTACACCTAAGAAGCCTAACTCGGCTCTTCGTAAAATTGCCAGAGTAAGACTTACAAACGGTATAGAAGTAACAGCTTACATTCCCGGTATAGGTCATAACCTACAGGAACATAGCGTTGTGCTTATCAGAGGTGGAAGAGTCCGCGACCTTCCGGGTACAAGATACCATATCATCAGAGGTACGCTTGACGCTCAGGGTGTTAACGGCCGTCTTCAGTCAAGATCGAAGTATGGTGCCAAGAAACCAAAGGAAAAGAAATAATGCCGCGTAATTAAAAACGCGCATATCACAAGTGCATATCGGGTTATATTATAGTATATATTCGAATACGCGCTGACGGAATTTTGAAATAATAAGTTCAGAGTACCTGTGATATTCATGAGTGAATTCAATGTATGGATTCCAAATTTATGAAGGAGGGAAGTAAAGTGCCAAGAAAAGGTTTTATAGCAAAAAGAGAAGTGCTGCCTGATCCGATTTACAAAGATGTTGTTGTAACAAAGCTTATCAATAACATTATGCTTGACGGTAAGAAGGGTGTTGCCCAGAAAATCGTTTATGACGCCTTTGAAATTGTAAATGAAAAAACAGGCAAAGACGCACTTGAAGCATTCCAGGAAGCTATGGATAACATCATGCCGGTTCTTGAAGTCAAAGCAAGACGTGTCGGCGGTGCGACATATCAGGTGCCTATGGAGGTTCGTCCTGAAAGACGTCAAACCTTAGGTCTTAGATGGCTTACTCGTTACTCAAGAGAACGTAACGAAAAGACTATGAAAGAAAGACTTGCAAACGAAATTATGGATGCTATCAACGGTACAGGCGGCGCAGTTAAAAAGCGCGAAGATACTCATAAGATGGCAGAAGCTAATAAGGCGTTTGCACACTATCGCTGGTAATATTTTGTGTGATATTCAGCACCTAAGCATTGTAAATACAAATTGAAGTACAAACGTACGTCGGCATTGTATTTACAGCACTTATGCACTAAATCTAACACGAAATAAGACATTGATAACTTGAATAAAGAATTAAAGATTGTTTTGCGTAAAGGCAGTTATTGACTGCCCCCGCAATTCAAACGATTACCTAAAAGGAAGGAGGAAAATATTTTGGGTAGACAATATTCACTTGAAAATACAAGAAATATCGGTATCATGGCTCACATCGATGCCGGTAAGACTACTACTACAGAAAGAATTCTGTATTATACAGGTATTAACCATAAAATCGGTGAAACCCACGATGGCGGCGCTACAATGGACTGGATGGCACAAGAGCAGGAGCGTGGTATTACAATCACATCTGCTGCTACAACATGCTTCTGGGAACCAAAGGAAGGTCCGTATAAGGGTATAAAGAACAGAATTAACATCATTGATACACCGGGACACGTTGACTTTACAGTTGAAGTTCAGAGATCTCTTAGAGTTCTTGACGGAAGTGTAACAGTAATGTGTGCAAAGGGCGGTGTTGAGCCTCAGTCAGAAACAGTTTGGCGTCAGGCTGACGATTACAGCGTACCTCGTATGATATTCGTTAATAAGATGGATATTATGGGCGCTGATTTCTACAATGTTGTTAATATGGTTCACGAAAGACTTAACGCTAACGGTGTTCCAATTCAGCTTCCTATAGGCGCTGAAGACACATTCGTAGGTATTATTGACCTTATGAATATGGATGCTGAAATTTACGACGATGAAATGGGTACAAAGTTCCATAAAGAAGGTATTCCTGAGGACATGAAAGAAAAAGCTGAAGAATATCGTCAGGCAATGATAGAAGCTATCTGCGAAACTGACGAGGCTCTTCTTGAAAAGTTCCTTGGCGACGAAGAAATTTCAGTTAACGAACTTAAAGCAGCGTTAAGAAAAGCAACTATTAACAATGAAATTGTTCCAATGCTTTGCGGAACGGCTTACAGAAATAAGGGTGTACAGATGCTGCTTGACGCGGTTATCGAATACATGCCTGCTCCGACAGACGTTCCTAACATTAAGGGTGTAAATCCTGACACAGACGAGGAGGACGAAAGACCGTCATCAGATGACGCTCCGTTTTCCGCTCTTGCGTTCAAGATTGCGACAGACCCGTTTGTTGGTAAGATTTGTTTCTTCAGAGTATACTCCGGTACACTTGCAAAGGGTTCATACGTATTGAACTCATGCAAGGGTAAGAGAGAAAGAATGGGAAGAATCCTTCAGATGCACGCTAATCACAGAGAGGACCTTGATGTGGTTTACTCAGGCGATATAGCGGCTGCTGTAGGTCTTTCAAACACAACAACAGGAGAAACACTTTGTGATGAAAAACATCCTATCATCCTTGAGTCTATGGACTTCCCTGAACCGGTTATCCGTGTTGCTATCGAGCCTAAGACTAAGGCAGGACAGGAGAAGATGGGTATTGCTCTTGCAAAGCTTGCGGAAGAAGACCCAACATTCAAGACTTATACAGACGAGGAAACAGGTCAGACAATCATCGCAGGTATGGGTGAATTACACCTTGAGATTATTGTTGACAGACTTCTTCGTGAGTTTAAGGTTGAGGCAAACGTTGGTGAGCCTCAGGTTTCTTACAGAGAAGCAATCAGAAAAGAAGTTAACATTGAGCATAAGTATGCGCGTCAGTCAGGTGGTAAGGGTCAGTATGGTCACGTACTATTGAAGCTTGAACCTCTTGAAGAGGGCGGCGGATATGAATTTGTTAACGCTATTGTCGGCGGTGCTATTCCTAAGGAATATATTCCGGCAGTTGATGCAGGTATTCAGGGCGCTATGCAGTCAGGTGTACTTGCAGGTTATAACGTTGTTGATGTTAAAGCAACACTTTATGATGGTTCTTATCATGAAGTCGACTCATCTGAAATGGCATTTAAGATTGCCGCTTCTATGGCGTTCAAGGAAGGTATGAAGAAGGCAGACCCTGTTATTAAGGAGCCTATCATGCTTGTAAACGTTATAGTTCCTGATGACTATCTTGGTTTCGTTATCGGCGACCTTTCATCAAGACGTGGCATGGTTAAATCACAAGAATCACGCAGCGGCGGTGTTACTCAGGTAACAGCAGACGTTCCGCTGGCGGAAATGTTCGGTTATGCAACCGTACTTCGTTCAGGTACACAGGGTCGTGGACAGTATTCAATGGAACCTTCACATTACAGCGAAGTTCCGAGATCTATCCAGGAAAGCATCATGAATGAACGTTCAAAATCAAACTAATTGAATTATTTCGCTGATTCGGGATTAATTCTCGTAATCCGCGGCTTAAATAGTATTTAATATATGAATACGGAAAACAGTTTGTTAATTATTGAAATATTTATAAAATATTTGAAAAAATACTTGATTTTTTCAGCAAAAGAATGTACAATAATTTTATTAGTGTAATTATATTTATTTTAAGGAGGAATTTTTACAATGGCAAAAGAGAAATTCGAAAGAAATAAGCCGCACGTAAACATTGGTACTATCGGTCACGTTGACCATGGTAAGACAACACTTACAGCGGCTATCACAAAGGTATTGGCTCTTAAGGGTCAGGCTCAGTTCGAGGCTTATGACATGATCGATAAGGCTCCTGAGGAAAGAGAAAGAGGTATCACAATTTCAACAGCTCACGTTGAGTATGAGACAGACAACCGTCACTACGCTCACGTTGACTGTCCGGGACATGCTGACTACGTTAAGAACATGATCACAGGTGCTGCTCAGATGGACGGCGCTATCCTTGTTGTTTCAGCAGCTGACGGTCCTATGCCTCAGACAAGAGAGCATATTCTTCTATCTCGTCAGGTTGGCGTTCCTTATATCGTAGTATTCATGAATAAGAGAGACCAGGTTGACGATGACGAACTTCTTGAACTTGTTGAAATGGAAATCAGAGACCTTCTTTCAGAGTATGAATTCCCTGGTGACGATACACCAATCGTTTCAGGTTCAGCTCTTCAGGTTCTTGAGTCATCTTCTACAGATATAAACGCTCCTGAGTACAAGTGTATTCTTGACCTTATGGAAGCAGTAGACAGCTACATTCCGACACCGGAAAGAAAGGCTGATCTTCCGTTCCTTATGCCTATCGAGGATATCTTCTCAATCACAGGCCGTGGTACAGTTGCTACAGGTAGAGTTGAAAGAGGTCAGTTAAACCTTAACGACGAAGTTGAAATCGTTGGTCTTACAGACGAGAGAAGAAAGGTCGTTGTTACAGGTATCGAAATGTTCAGAAAGCTTCTTGATTATGCAGAAGCAGGTGATAACATCGGTGCACTTCTTCGTGGTGTTCAGAGAGACGAGATTGAAAGAGGTCAGGTTCTTTCAAAGCCGGGCACAATCAATCCTCACACAAAGTTCACAGGCGAGGTTTATGTTCTTACTAAGGACGAAGGTGGTCGTCATACACCATTCTTCAACAACTACAGACCTCAGTTCTATTTCAGAACAACTGACGTTACAGGCGTTATCACTCTTCCGGAAGGCACAGAAATGTGCATGCCTGGCGATAACGTAAAGATGAAGGTTGAACTTATTACACCAATCGCTATCGAAAAGGGACTTCGTTTCGCTATTCGTGAAGGCGGCAGAACAGTTGGTTCAGGTGTCGTTTCTGAAGTTGAAGGTTAATTATTATTGAGATTTCAAAAAGGATATTACTTATGTAATATCCTTTTTTGTTTCAGAATATTTTTAGAAGCTGAATAAATCCTTGATTGCTTTTATCGGAGAAAAGGTTTTCTTTACACAAAAAAATACCGCCTTTACAGACGGTACTTTTCATTCCTACTTTATTCTTTTACAAAACCTTCTATTGATTTTGCACAGCTTGGGCATATGTTCTTTCCATTAAACTGAAAAATATTCTTTGCGTCACCGCAGAAGATGCATGATGGTTCATACTTCTTAAGAATTATACAATCTTCATCTGTATAAATCTCCATAGAATCTTTAATATCAATATCAAATTTTCTTCTTAGCTCAACGGGAATAACAATTCTTCCGAGCTCATCCACTTTTCTTACAATGCCTACTGATTTCATAATATTATCCTCCTTTGATTCTGAACGCTAAACTGATTATACCATAAAAGTTATATTTTGTCAATAAAAAAGGAAAAATCAGTAATAATATCAATTTTTTTATATTTTTGTCGTATTTAGTCCCAACCACATAGATATTGCTTTAATATTTACATACCGTGAAAGCATTTTTTCAGCATTTATAATTTTGTCTGAAATATGAACCGCATTTTGCGAATTAATTTTTACAGCTGCCTGCATCAGACTATCTTTTTTATCAATGTTTATTATCTCCTCGCTCGCGGCTGTCTGAATCAATATAATATCTCTTAAAAACGACAGCCAAAAATCAAATATAATATCCGCTTTTTCTTTATTTTCATCGAGATAGTTTTGAAGGGTAAATGATGATAGCTTATCCGTTGAAATAAGTGAAAACAATTTTTCCAACGCGCCCGAGCGAAGTGAATCAAAATCTCCGTCATTAATTACACTATCAGCTATTTTGGGAACGCCTCCGCAATATTTTATAAGAAAGGGAAGCCTTTCTTGTTCATCGGGATATTTATCCATGATATACTTTTTCATGATACTATCAGACACTTCTGAAAAATGCACCGTTGTAAATCTCGACAAAATAGTAGGTAACAAAATTGTTGATTTTTCAATCACTATAATAAATACCGCATATTCGGGAGGTTCTTCAAATGTCTTCAAAAAAGTGTTTTGCGCCTGTTCTGTAAGCAGCGCGCCATCTTCAATGATATACACTTTATGAGAGAAACTAAACGGCTTAACTGCCACATCTTCCTCCAACTCGCGCATATCATCAGCGCCAATACTTTTTTTATCTTTTTTCGGACTCACATATATAATATCAGGATTTGTATCCGCTTTTGCAAGTGTGCAAGAATGACATGCACCACACGGAGCTATATCTGTATTGGAACATGTCAGCGCCGCCGCGAAAAGACGCGCCGCATTATGTTTTCCAAGTCCTTTTTTTCCTTCAAAGATATACGCATGCGAGTTTTGTCCAAGGTGTACCGACTCTATTAAGTTTTTCATCAATTCATCATGAAATATTTCGTATCCGTACATAATTAGTTCCTTTTTAATATAAAATCAAAAATCTTTTCCGCGACTTTTTCTTTTGTCATTTTATCAAGAGAAAGGACATCATCAGCCGTAATCAGGGTGACAATATTTGTATCACCGCCAAATCCGGCACCATCTTCTTTAAGATTATTCGCGACAATCATATCCGCATTTTTGCTTACAAGCTTTTTGCGCGAATTTTCAATCAAATTTTCGGTTTCCATTGAAAATCCGCAAATAAACTGACCGCTTTTCTTGTTTTCACCGATTGTTCTTAAAATATCCTTTGTGCGTTCAAGTTCAATCGCTGTATTGTTGTCATTTTTCTTTATCTTTTCTGAAGCAACAGTCACAGGACGGTAATCCGCCACCGCCGCTGATTTTACGATTATATCCGCATTATCCGCCTCGCGCGTTACCGCGTTATACATCTCTTCCGCGCTCGTTACACGAATAACATTTACAAACACAGGCGGTTCACTTTCGCATTTACCCATTACAAGCGTCACGTCCGCTCCTCGCAGCATAGCATTTTTCGCAAGAGCGAATCCCATTTTTCCGCTTGAATGATTTGTTATATAACGTACGGGATCAATTTTTTCGATTGTGGCTCCCGCTGTTACAAGCACTCTTTTACCTATCATATCCTTATCAAAAGCAATCTCTTTTAAAATATATTCAAGCAACAGCTTCTCATCGGGCATTCTGCCGTCACCCAAATCTCCGTTTGCAAGCATACCGTGTGCCGGCTCGACAATCTCGTATCCGTAATGTTTTAACTTTGCAATATTATCCTGAACAATAGGATTGTGGAACATGTTATGATTCATTGCGGGAGACACTATTTTTTTACACGGACATGCCATAACCGTCGTTGTCAGCATATCGTCCGCAACACCGTTAGCAATTTTACCTATCACATTCGCACTTGCGGGCGCAATCATAACCACGTCAGCCGCTTTTGCAAGCGCAACATGCTCCACACTGTATTCAAAATTTCTGTCAAATGTATCTATAAGGCATTTATGCTTTGTGAGTGTTTCAAAAGTTATGGGATTTATAAAATTCGCAGCGTTTTGTGTCATGAGAACATGCACATTACAGTTAAGCTTAACAAGCATACGCGCCAAATTTACAATCTTGTATGCCGCAATACTTCCCGTAACTCCCAGCAGCACTGTTTTCCCTGTAAGCATGGTAATCTCTCCATTCAATTTCATTTCTTTTATTATAGCACAAGATTTAAAATAATGGAATATAAAATTTAGATGTTTACAAAAATAAAAAAACACACGCAAAAAACTTTTTGCAAATGTTTAATCATATATATCGTCCGCTATGTTTATTATTTTTGTGCCGACAGCTTCGGCATTACGAATTGTGAATCCTGTTCCGCTTGAAGACACAAGACAAAAAGAAATACAGAAAAACGCGTCTTTTATCATTTCTAAATTTCTCAGTTTCATACAGTCTTCCGTGTATTCCTCCTTCGTTACAAACTTTACTTCATCAGCCTTTGATATAATAAGTCTATAACGATACTGATAATTACTTGTCCATTTTTTACTTTGACCGTAACAGGGAAGGTACATCAATAATTTTATATGAGGATATTTCTCTCTCATTTCAATAACCATTTCCGCCGCAAGAGTGTCAAACCCCAACGCACCGCCTGATATAAAATTCTTGACATCATACTTTATTATAAGCGTTTCAATATGCTCTGTTATTTTTTTCTTTACTGTTTCAATCTTTTCTTTTGCTATTCTTCGATGTCCTGTAAAAAAACATGTTCTAAGTTTGTCCAAAAAATCACCTCACAAGCTAATTATATACTCATGAGATGATTTTTTCAAGCCATTATTTTACAGTAAGAAAGAAAACTGATGACGAGGCAACAAACAAAGCCATTAAAAATAAACCGAGCCCGCCTGTTATGTTTTTTATTCTTATTGTGTAAACTCCATATCCTATTATTCTGACAGTACAAATTAATATTACAATTATAGCTATTACTTTATTTAACATTATTTTTCTCTAACCACCAATCCTGTCCGTCTTATTTGGAAATTAACGTCAATATTTATATCATACTCTCTAAAATTCACTGTTTTCTTATATTCTTCATATTCTTCGTTTGTAAGAAATTCTCCTTTTGCTTTTTCCTTAAGGCGGAATATGTCGCTGTCATATTCTTCCATAAACTGTGTCATAAATTCTTTTCCCGCGTTTTCTATATATTTTTTTGAATTTTTTTCAAAGTTCTCAATATTGTCTTCTATATTGTAGTCGGCAGGTAAGGAGTATATATCACCTTCGATAAAAAGTTCTATATATATTTTCTTTTCGTCTTTATCCAGTCTATATTTTGGTCTTCTTTCCTTAATTGCCTTTACTGTTACAGGACTTTCGGGAGTTTTTTCATTATAAAGCGTTAAATAACTATACTTATAGTCACCAATAAGCAGTTTAAACATTTCCGTTTCTATAGAACCTAACATTCCCACCATTTTATCATCCTCAAATACGGCGCTGCCCATAGCTTCACTTTTATTTTTCTGTTCAATAGCGGCTTGTCCACCTATATAATTTTTCATTTTATATTCAAACTTTTTATTATTGATAGGCGCTTCTTGTTGTTTTTTATTTTTTCCTTCTTCGGAATTACCGCCCTCGGAATTACCGCCTTCAGAATTACCGCCCTCGGAGTTACCGCCCTCGGAGTTACCACCTTCAGAATTACCACCTTCGGAGTTGCCGCCCTCGGAGTTGCCGCCCTCGGAATTACCGCCCTCGGAGTTGCCACCCTCGGAGTTACCACCCTCGGAATTACCGCCCTCGGAGTTACTGCCCTCAGATCCGCTGCTTATAACTCCTGCTACCGGAAGCAAACAATCATAGTCTTCTGTCTTGACACTAAAGAAAAAATTCTTCGCAACACCATCGGGTATACCTATAAGTGTATTCTTATCATACACCATCTGGTAATACTTTGCCGGGTTTACATCCATAACAGGATTTACAGATTCAAGATATTTGTTCGCATTATCCAATGCTACAGCAAGGTATACATCCGGACGTAATTCCTCGCTTCTTATAAATGTTTCCACTATGTCCTTCAAGCCAGCTTTTGCGACTTCTTGTGAAAAAACTATAAGTTTGGCATGCGAAAGCGAAAAAGTTTTACTTAATACATGATTTGCAAGACTCATCGCAGAATATATATTCGGCGCTTCTACAGTGATATTTTCAACGATTTGGCTTCCGCTTTTTCCACCTTCCTCCGAAGACCCGCCGCTTATTTGCGTTGTATTTGCATATTGAATTGTTATATCAAAATTATCATTTTCACCTTTATCTATTCCGAGCGCTACTATATATGCTATTTCATTCGGTTCTTTTCCCTCGCATCCGGAGAGTGTAAAAGAAGAAATAACTATTATAATAGTCATTACAACGGATTTAAATTTCTTCATTACTCTCGTCCTTTCTTTTTAATTCTCCATAATATTTTCTTGATATTATGCCGAAAATAAGCGGAAGAAGAAATACCACGGGATAAATAATAAGATTTTTTAAATATTCGTATTTTATTAAATCCAAAATTGATCCCGGAATCATTCCGATAACTCCGCTTATAACAACAATAGGAAATATCATAGGTTTATAATACTTCAAAGAGAATGTTGTTTGCCATGTATAACTCATCGCGTAAATATATATCGCGCCATATAGCAGCATAATTATTGACCAAATGAATTGGAACATAGCTTCAAATCTACTGAAAAAACTACTCAAATGTATAATTCTCGAAAGCTGATAAACCGGAATCATAAAATCTTTGGATACGGGATAAGGATATATCAAGCAGTACGACAGCATAATAACCACTGCTATAACTCCGCTTATACAAATCGCTTTCTTTCCGCTCTTTTTTATTTCGCCCAGATTTTCGCAGTGGGGGAGTAAAATATTCAGTAATATCAAATCTGAAAATAATGATATTGTATTAAATCCTTTTACAAATAATGAATTATATCCCTCTCCAAATAACGGAAGAATATTTTCAAATCGGTAATAGGGAATAAGCAGCAAAACGAATATAACCAAAACCGTCCCGGCAACGGGCATAAAAATATAGTTTATTTTCGATATTGATTCTATTCCCATATAAGCGCCTATTCCTATTGCTATTAAAAATGCGACAATTATAAATTCCACTTTAAAATCCTGCAAAAGCACTATTTTGACTGTTTCCGGAAAAATTCTTATTATTGACGCGGAATTAATCATTAAAACAATAAATATAAGCAAACCTGTAAGAATTTTTAGTCCTTTTCCTCCGGATATTTCCGCAATTTCTATTATACTTTTATTTCCTCTGTACATCTTGTAAGTTAAAAAAAATACTAAAAACACAATAACAGTATTATAAAGTGCTTGAATCCATGCACTGTTCCCGCTATTTATTATTAATAGCTTTGGAAATGTTAACAGCATTTTAGTTGATATTACATTTATAAGCAACGCCGTCATTTCTTTTCTTTGCAGCATAATAATCACCATAACCTTTCTGCCCACAAACAATAATTAAAATTTTAACGTTTTATCGTGGGCAGATAAGGCGTTAAATGGTGATTACTGCCCATATGCGTTTATATCGCGGTCAAAATCAAAATATCGCAAGGGCTGTCCAATCTGTCAGTATTGTTTTTTACGCTTACTTTTTAATGTTTCACGTGAAACATTGCTTAATATTTTTTCTTTATCTTCCATTTTCTACTTATATCGGGTTCTTCATTAATTTTTTGTGTTTTTAAAAAGTCAGGCCTTTTTTCTTTACGCCAAATAGGATTTACAAACACCGCGTTTGCCATACTTTTACTTCGCATACGCAGTGTGGGGGACAAGAACGGAACTCCAAAGCTTTTTTGTGACGCGAGCATAAGCGCGTATATAAAAATACCTATAGCTATTCCATAAAATCCCATAATTGATGCCAACGCGATAAATATAAGACGCAAAATTCTAAAACTCCAGCTTAGAGAGTAATCGGCTGTGGCAAAAGAACCTATACCGGTTATAGCTATTATTATAATCATAATCGGACTTACTATTTTTGCGCTGACAGCGGCTTGTCCAAGAATAATACCTCCAACAATTCCAAGCGTTGAACCAATCGGTCCCGGCATTCTGAGTCCAGCTTCTCGTATCATTTCAAAAGATAAATCCATCAGCAATAATTCAATTAAACTTGGAAACGGCACACTTTCACGCGAAGCACTTATTGAATACAATAAATACGTCGGTATTATTTCCTGATGAAACAATGTAATCGCAAGATATAATGCGGGAAGAAGAATTGAAAACAACAGTGCTATCAGTCTTATTATTCTTATCATATTTGCGTACGGAACTCTCAGATAATCATCAGATACAGCATGAGTCAATTCAAAAATATTTGTTGGCATTATTAAAACGTTCGGACTTCCATTCAATATCAAAGCCACACGTCCTTCTGTCAGTGCCCTCGCCACTCTGTCAGGACGCTCGGTTTCGAGAAAATGGGTTGTTGCTGAAAAAGTTTCTTCCTCCATCATCATTGAAACTTCTTCTATTGATATGACATAATCCATATTTATGCCGTTAATTCTTCTTCTCACCTCATTTACCAGATTTGGATTTGCAATATCGGAAATATAAAGCATAACTCCTCTTGTCTGACTTACATTTCCAATCTTAACACCCTCCGCTATCAGCTTTTCGCTTTTAATTATCTTTCTGACAAGCGCCGTATTATTACGGAGCATTTCAGCAAAAGCCTCCTGCGGACCATAAATTGACTGTTCATTTTCGGGTTTATCTATACTTCTGTGACCCCAATCACGTACATCAAGTAAAAAACTTTTTGAAAATCCATCTACAAACACAGCACATGAACCAAAATTTATTTCTTCAAAGACCGTATCCATACTTTCTGTAAATGTTGCCTGTGAATGAGCTATAAATCTATCTATTATTTCTGTTTCATATTTATATATTTCTCCTTCTGAAAAATAAGGCAATTCAAAAAGCGTTTTTATAATAGCCAAATCTACTATTTCACTGCTTACCATTCCATCTATAAAAACAAGAAACGCTCTGCGTCCTTCTTTCATCTTGATTTCTCTTATTACAATATCATTATTAAGGGGATAGGAAAATCTTTTTTTCACATACGCCAAATTTTCCTCAATATCAGTAAAAACAACATCTTTTTCCGTTCCATCTGTTTTCTCATCACGCACGTCATATTCAGCCTGACTGGATTGACTTTTTAAATAAAATTTATTTTCATCACTTGTCGGCGTAAACAACATATAATCTTTTAGTTTTTGCAATAGCTTATTCATAGCCGCCTCCAATTTTTTAGTTATATCTATTATTATAATAAATTTCAAAATTATACATATGTTTCACGTGAAACAATTAGAAAGATTACATTATTATTAAATTTTCAAAATGTTTCATGTGAAACATTTACAAATAAAAGTTTTATGGTATAATTATATAAGTAAATAATTTTAAACGGAGACTATCATGACAAAAATAATCGCAATAACAAATCAGAAGGGTGGAGTTGGAAAAACAACAACCTCCGTAAATCTTTCATCATGTCTCGCATATGAAAATAAAAAAACTCTTCTTATTGACTGTGACCCACAGGGGAACTCAACGAGTGGTCTTGGTGTTGAAAAAGACGATTTTTCATTGTCTGTTTATGACTGTCTTGTTGATAGTTCTAAAACACATCAGTCAATTATAAAAACAAAGTATAATAATTTATATTTAATTCCGTCATCTTCAGACCTCAGTGCCGCTGAAATAGAACTTGCGTATGAAGATAACCGAGAATTTTTTCTAAAAAAAGCTATAGAAACAATAAAAAATGAATTTGATTTTATTATAATCGACTCGCCTCCGGCGCTTGGAATGATAACAATCAATATTATGACTGCAGCAGATTCAATATTGATTCCTATTCAATGTGAATACTATGCTCTTGAAGGACTTAGTCAGCTTATAACAACGGTAAAAACTATTAAAAAAAAGCTGAATCCCAATATTGAAATTGAAGGTGTTCTCGGAACTATGTATGATGGACGAACCAACCTTTCGATACAGGTTCTTGACGAGGTAAAAAAATATTTTCCCGACAAGGTTTATAAAACAATAATTCCAAGAAATGTCAGGTTGAGTGAATCTCCGTCTTTCGGCGAGCCTATAATCAATTATGACAGAACCTCAAAAGGCGCGGACGCATACATGGCGCTTGCTAAAGAAGTCATACGAAATAATCAATAATTAATAATAGAGGTGAGTATATATGCCAAAGAAAGGACTTGGCAAAGGTTTGGGTTCTCTTTTCAGCGACCAGGATATTAAAGAAGTAACTTCCGAAACCAAACAGTCGTCTGACGGAGACATTAAAAATATTAAAATATCTCTTATAGAACCAAATAAAAAACAACCAAGACGCCATTTTGATGAGGAAAAAATCAGGGCTCTTTCCGCTTCAATAAAAGAACACGGATTAATACAGCCTATAATAATAACTCCTTCCGAAAACGGAATGTATAAAATAGTCGCGGGCGAAAGAAGATGGCGCGCGGCAAAAAAAGCAAAATTATCAGAGATTCCCACGGTTATAAGAAAATATAACGAAGAAGAAGTCGCGGAAATTGCTCTTATTGAAAATCTTCAACGCGAAAACCTTAATCCTATTGAAGAGGCTATCGGATATAATCTTCTTATGGAGGAGTTTAATCTTACACAGGAAATGATAAGCCAAAGAGTCGGAAAAAGCCGAAGTGCTATCGCTAACTCATTAAGACTGCTTTCTCTTGAAAATGATATTCAAAAAATGTTGATTGCCGGAACTCTTTCAAGCGGTCATGCAAGGGCAGTTCTTTCAATCGAAGACAGGGAAATCAGAATTGCTCTCGCAAAAAGAATAATTGAGGATAATCTTAATGTACGGCAGGCAGAAGCGCTTGCAAAGCAACTTCAAAAAAAACAGCCTCCTAAAAAGCAAAAAGAAAAAACAGCCTATGATATTGAAATTGAAAAGATTCAAAATAAAATTTCTTCTTCTATGGGAACAAAAGTAAAAATAAATCATACCCCCAAAAAAGGCAAAATAGAAATTGAGTATTACGGGAATGATGATTTAGAACGTATTTTGGAATTTTTCAAATTGGAAAATTGATTACATGGCAAAGAATTTTGCCGAAAGGAGAATGACAAATGACACTTGATAATAACACTCTGCTTTTTATAGCTCTCGCTATAATGATGATTTTAATAATTATTTGCTTTATTTTAAACGCGGTTAATTCATCAAAAATTAATACTATTATGGATTATTCCGATGAAGGCGATATAATCAGTGCTCTTAAAGACTATTATGATAAAGTAGATGATTTGTCAAAAACTGTAAATAGTGCTTCTGACGCAGTACTTATGTCAAGACTTTCGAATTGTGAAAATGATTCAAACATTTCACTTAAAAAAATAGGAATTATAAATTTTGACGCGTTTGACGACGTAAAAGGTAAACTTAGTTTTTCGCTCGCTCTTCTTAATAACAATAATGACGGAATAATAATCACCTCTCTCTACGGACATAATTCATGCAATACATATGTGCGTGAAATTATCGGAGGCGAAACACCTATAAAATTGCTTGAAGAAGAAAAAGCAGCATTAAATGAGGCAAAAAGTAAACTTAAGAGGATAGATAATAATGGCTAATAAAAATGATAATAAATCACTGTTTATATATACGGCTCTGATATTTTTTGTAGCGGTTATTCTAATAATTCTTTCATTCTTCGGACAAACCAATATGCAGAAAAATCAGCCAAAGATTGAGGAAAACAGTGAACAAACACAACAATCAAACGGTATTACTGAGCGAGCCGCGATTCTCAGTGAAGAAAACAAAACACTCATTGAAGAAAACAAAAAAATAACAAAGGAAAATGAAGCTTTAAAATCAGAAAACGAAACTCTTACTGAAAAAATAACTGTTTCTGATTTGCTTTTGAGCGCAAACGGATATTATTCTCTCGGTGAAAAATCAAAAGTTCTCGAAATTTTGCATCAAATCAATTATGACAACTTAACCGATGACCAAAAAACTTTATACGACAATATAAAAAAGAATTTACAATAGAAAGGATTTAATTAAAATGTTAGACATTAAAATTTTAAGACAAGAACCGGAAAAAATAAAAGAAGCCCTTAAAAAGAGAAATAATACTCTTGACATTGAACCGGCAATAGAACTTGATAAACAAAGACGCGCTATTTTAACAGACGTTGAACAAAAAAAAGCTAAGCAAAATGAAATAAGTAAGCAAATTCCTCAAATGAAAAAAGCGGGGGAAAATACAGACCAAATTTTCGCTGAAATGAAAAAACTCAGCAATGAAATTAAAACTGACGATGAAAAAGTTCGTGAAATTGACGAGCAGCTTCGTGATTTCATGCTTAAAATACCTAATATTCCAAACAGTGAAGTTCCTATTGGCGCGGACGACAGTGAAAATATTGAGATAAGAAAATTCATTGAGCCGAGAAAATTTAATTTTGAGCCAAAGGCTCATTGGGACATTGGAACAGACCTTGATATTCTTGATTTTGAACGCGGCACTAAAATTGCCGGAACACGTTTTACGGTTTATAAAGGTCTTGGAGCAAGACTTGAAAGAGCGGTTATTCATTTTTTCCTTAACACTCATACAGAAGAATCAGGCTATACAGAAATTCTTCCTCCGTATATGGTAAACAGAGCCTCAATGACAGGAACAGGTCAACTTCCGAAATTTGAGGAGGACGCGTTCAAATTAGTTAATAATGGTTTCTTTATGATACCTACGGCTGAAGTTCCTGTAACAAATCTTCACAGAGATGAAATTCTTGATGGAACACAGCTTCCTATAAAATACTGCGCTTATTCGGCATGTTTCAGAGCAGAGGCGGGAAGTGCCGGACGTGACACTCGCGGACTTATAAGACAGCATCAGTTTAACAAGGTTGAACTTGTTAAATTTGTTAAGCCTGAAAACAGTTATGAAGAACTTGAAAAACTTACAAATGACGCTGAAAAACTTTTGCAGATTTTAAATATTCCATACAGAGTTGTATGTCTTTCAACAGGAGATCTTGGATTCTCTTCCGCAAAAACATATGACATTGAAGTATGGATGCCAAGCTATGGAAGATATGTAGAGATTTCATCATGTTCAAACTTTGAGGATTATCAGGCAAGACGAGCCAACATAAAATATAAGGATAATCCAAAGGATAAGGCTCAGTTTGTTCATACTCTTAACGGTTCGGGTCTCGCAGTAGGAAGAACTGTCGCTGCTATATTAGAAAACTATCAAAATGAGGATGGTTCAGTAACAATTCCCGAAGCACTTATTCCTTACATGGGTAAAGACAAAATAACAAAATGATATAACAAAAAAATGCGGGCAATATTTTGTCCGCTTTTCTGTGCGGATAACTTTTTCATTTTTTAAACGGATATTTTGTGTTTGAAAAAAAACTTTACACAACATATTGTTACTGTTTTATGTAAACTAAATTATGGTTAAAAATAGTTTATCAACACCCTATTTTTACCTATTATCCACGCAAAAATGACTTAAAATAGTTATTTTTAAGACAGTTATCCACGTTATCCACATAGTTATCCACACTTTTTTCATAATATTTATATTTTAAAAAATAGCATAGATATGCGGTTTTTAAAGGTTTACATATTTTAATTACATCATTTTACCAATTAAAACATATTTCTTGTGAAAAAAATGTGGATAAATGATTTTTAAAAAAATAAATTTAAAGTTTTAAGAATTTTTTGGAGATTTTTTAAACTAATTAAGTTATACACACCGTGTGCATAATTTAATAAATAAACGGGAAAACTAATTTTTTTATTTCGGAGGAAAATAAGTGATTACACCACGTTTAAAATGTATAGCGGAACATACAAATGGAAAAATAGTCGCAGATATAGGAACAGACCACGCATACATTCCTATATATTTAATTGAAAATAATCTTGCCGAACATGTCATTGCAAGCGATATAAAAAAAGGTCCGATAGATATTGCTAAATCTAATGTTGAAAAACACAATCTTACTGATAAAATTGAAACAAGACTCGGCGGCGGACTTTCTGTTTTAAAAGTGGGAGAGATTGATACAATTATAATTGCCGGAATGGGCGGTCAGCTTATAAGTGAAATTATAAACACAGATAAAGAAATTGCAAAAAAATGTTCTCTTGTTATTCAACCAATGAACGCGCAATATGAACTTAGAAAATATCTTATTGAAAATAATTTTAAAATTGTAAATGAAGATATTGCAGTTGAAGGTTTTAAAGTTTACAATGTAATGAATGTTCAAAGCGGAAATCAAGAAAAATTTCAAAATGATATTGAGTATCATATTCCTAAATATCTTATAGGTCATAAATATTTTAAAAATCTTTATGACAAAAAACATCGTGAATTTTCAAAAGTAATAAAAGGTCTTAAAAATTCAAATGATGTTGATGAAAAAAAACTTAATTTATATAAATATTGGTTAAAGGAGCTTGAAAAATATGAAGGCTGAGAAAATTATTGAACTAATAGAAAAAGTATGTCCAAAAAATTTAGCTTATTCATGGGATAATGTCGGTTTACTGTGCGGAGATAAAAATAAAGAAGTAAAGAAAGTATTTATTACGCTTGATTCAAATATAACCACAGTAAAAGAAGCTGTGGAAAAAGGCGCAGACATGATAATTTCACATCATCCTATACTGCTCAACGGAATAAGAAGAATAGATTATTCAACCGCTGAAGGACAAATGCTAAAACTTCTTATAGAAAATGATATTCCTCTTTTTGCGGCACATACAAATATGGACACGGTCAAAGGAGGAATTAATGATTATCTCTCAAAACTGTTTTCACTTTTAGATGTTAAAATACTTGAACAACATACAGACGATAAAACAGCGGGGCTGGGAAGATTCGGTAAATTAGATAAAAGCGTTACATTTGGTGAGTTTGCGGATATTTGCAGTAAAACTTTAAATACTCATGTACGCGCTGCCGGAGATTTTGATAAAATTATAAAAACTGTCGCTGTAGCTTCCGGTAGCTGTAGTGAAATCATTCCCACAGCTAAAGAAAAAGGTGCCGACGTTATTATAACAGGCGATATGAAATATCACAATATGATTGATATGACGGAACTTGGAATTTGTGTTATCGACGCGGGACATTATCCGACTGAAATATGCGTTATAAATATTTTTGAAAATGTTCTGAAAAATACCGATGTTGAAATTATAAAATCAGAAAATAAGGATATTTTTAAATTTATTTGACTTAAAAATAATTATATTATATAATTATCTATGAGTAAGTCAGACGATTGCGCCTTATTTAAGGTGAGGAAAGTCCGGGCTTCATAGAGCAGGGTGCCGGCTAACGGCCGGCGAAGGCGACTTTAGGGAGAGTGCAACAGAAAAAAAATACCCTTTTCAGGGTGATTGTGGAAATGTGCGGTAAGAGCGCACAACGCCCATAGGTAACTATGGGAGTGTGTAAACCCCACCCGAAGCAACTTTGGGAACGTTAAGCTTGCTCGGCATGTTCCCTTTAAAGGCTGGAGCGCATTGGTAACTGTGCGTCGAGATAGATAATCGTCTAATACAGAACCCGGCTTACAGATTTGCTCATATAAAAAAATGCCCTTTGGGCATTTTTTTGTTAATCATTTTTTGGAATTTTAAAAAATATATATCTTATATAACCATTCCTCCATCAACATTTAAAATCTGACCTGTTATAAAATCAGAATCATTGCTTGCTAAAAACAAAATTGTTTTTGCAACCTCATCAGGTTTTCCCAATCTTCCAAGGGGAGTTTCTTCACATAATTCTTTTAAATAATATTCATTTAAATTCTTATTCATTTCAGTATCAATAACTCCTGGAGCCACACAATTTACACATATATTTGAAGGTCCAAGTTCTTTTGCGAGAGCTTTTGTAAAACCTATAACCGCCGCCTTTGACGCGCTGTAATGTACTTCGCAGCTTCCGCCTGTTATTCCCCACATAGATGAAATATTTATAATTTTTCCGCTCTTTTTTGAAATCATATCATTTACAAATTCTTTTGTTACAAGATACATTCCTTTTATATTAACATTAAATATATTATCCCAATCTTCCTCGGTAATATCAGTGAAAATTTTTATTTGTGATATTCCCGCATTATTTATAATAATATCTATTTTTCCGTAATTCTCATGAATATAATCTGCCATTTTTTTTACTTCATCTTTTTTTGAAATATCAGCATTTATTATAACAGCGCCTGTCTCTTCTTTTATTTTTTCCGCCTCATTTTTGCTTTTATTATAATTTAAAAATACTCTGTATCCCTGTTTTGAAAACTCATAAACACAAGCTTTTCCTATTCCTCGGCTCGCGCCTGTTATTAATACATTTTTCACTTCTTATCCTCCGGTTTTGTCTTAGAAATAAATATTATCTCTTCTTTTTTATCTTCTTTTATTTTTGATTTTTTAATTGCCTCATTCATAAAATATTCCTGACAGTCAATTTTCTTTCCTATAACTTTTTTCTTTTTATATACACCGTCATGCTGAATATGCGCGCGTACATTATCATTAAGCTGAACTTTAATTACGTTCATAACTTCCTTTTTTAGATTTTCATCATCTATCGGAAACATAATTTCAACTCTTCTATTCATATTTCTTTGCATCCAGTCAGCGCTGGAACAAAATACTTCCTCTTTTCCATTATTATAAAAATAATAAATTCTTGTATGTTCAAGAAATCGTCCTATTATAGACCGAACACTTATATTTTCCGAAATTCCCTTAACTCCGGCGCGAAGAGCGCATATTCCTCTAACAATCAAATCTATCTTAACTCCGCTTTGACTTGCCTCATACAAAAGAGCAATAATTTTAGGGTCTACAAGTGAATTTACTTTTGCAATTATTTTCGCTTTTTTTCCTTCTTTTGCATTATTAATTTCACGTTTTATCATTTCTTCTGTCTTTTTTCTAAGCCATATAGGAGCGAGAATAAGTTTATTCCAATGTGAAGGCTCAGAAAATCCCGAAATCATATTAAAGAAAGCCCCCGCGTCATCTCCTATTTTTTTTGAACATGTCAAAAGTCCCATATCGGTATAAAAATTAGCGGTTATATCATTATAATTTCCTGTTCCGAGATGAACATATCTTCTTATTCCGTCTTTTTCACGACGTATTATTTCAGTTATTTTTGAATGAGTTTTAAGTCCGAGAAGTCCGTATATAACATGACATCCCGCTTTTTCAAGTTTTCTTGCCCATATTATATTATTCTCCTCGTCAAACCGTGCTTTAAGTTCTACAAGAACACTAACTTGTTTTCCATTTTCAGCCGCTCTCGCGAGAGCTTCTATAATAGGAGAATTTCCGCTTACTCTATAAAGAGTTTGTTTTATCGCAAGAACATTTTCATCAACTGCCGCTCTTTTTATCAAATCAACTATCGTTGAAAAACTGTCATACGGGTGGTGAAGTAAAATATCTCCCTCTCGTATTTTTTCAAATATATCAGTTCCTTGCAGTTCAGGTCTTACTTGTGATTTAAAAGGATTATATTTATATTTTGAAAATCCATCTTCACTATAAAGAGTATTTAAAAAAGTAAAATCTATAGGACCTTTTATTTTATAAATATCATCATTTTTAACTTTAAGTTCCTTCTTTAATATTGAAAGGACTTCGCTTTTTATGTCATCCTTTACTTCAAGTCTTATAACTCCGCTTCTTTCTCTTTCTTTAAGACTCTTTTCAATTTCAAGTAACAAATCCTCGCTGTCATCCTCGTCAATAGGAATATCAGCATCTCTCATAACTCTGTACGGATAAGAGCATAAAACATCATATCCAAGAAAAAGCATATTTAAAAATTCCTGCACTATTTCTTCAAGAAGTATAAATTCATTTTTTCCGTCTTCAGACGGAAGTTTTATTATTCTTTTAAAAACAGAAGGTATTTTAACAGTTGCAAAAGCTTGTTCCTTTTTTTCTTTTTTTATAAGAGCACATATATTAAGTTCTTTATTATGAATAAGAGGAAAAGGTCTTGATGAGTCAACCGCCATAGGAGTAAGAACAGGATAAATTTCATCTCTGAAATATTTTTCTATATATGTTTTTTGTTTTTGAGAAAGCGAATTTCTATCAACAATATATATCTTTTCTTTTTCCATTTCTGATAAAAGAGATGAATATATGATGTACTGTTCTTCAACCATCTTATGAGTTTTTAAAGAAATCTTTTCAAGCTGTTTTGAGGGGGTAAGTCCGGAGGCATCTTTTTTAGTATAATCTGAAATCTCCATATTTTTAAGAGAAGCTACTCTAACCATAAAAAATTCGTCAAGATTAGAACTTGTTATTGAAACAAATTTTAAACGCTCAAATAAAGGATTTTCATCATCTTTTGCCTCATGTAAAACTCTCAGATTAAAATCTAGCCATGAAAGTTCTCTATTTATAAAATTTTCACTTTTACTATAAAAATCCATTTTATTTCAACTCCTTACTCATAAAAATATACTTAAAATATTATTTAATACCTATAAAAAATAAAATAATATAATTTCAATTTAATTATACATAATTATTAAAAAAATCTCAATATTTTTCTTGATTAATTTACTTAAATTTGATATTATATAAAATGGATTAAAATATATACTTACACGTTTGTTTTTTACATAATATGTTAAAAATATGATTAAAAGGAGGAAGAATGATGGATATAACCGAAATATGGAATAAAACGCTTATAAGCGTAAAAGAAAATATTAATTCACCCGTTGGATATAATGTACATATTAAATCCTCTTCACCCATATCTCTTGTGAATTCTATTTTTACAATTTCAGTTCCAACATCAATTAATAAAAATATAATAGAATTCCGTTATAAGAATTTTATAGAGTCATCTCTTGAAAAGGTTACATCTCAAAAGCTTTCTCTTAAAATTATAGTAGGGGAAAATATACAACCTGAAAATAATAATAATAATAATAATGATATAAAACAAAATGTTATAAATGAAACTAATGATTACGGAGTAAATTCAAAATATACATTTGATAATTTTGTAGTTGGTTCTTCTAATGAATACGCAAGCGCCGCGGCTAAAAAAACAGCTGAAACTCCCGGACAAATTTATAATCCTCTTTTTATTTACGGTAACAGCGGACTTGGAAAAACTCATCTTATGCACGCTATAGGAAATAAAATAAGACAAAATAATCCGTCTTCAAATGTTATATATGTTCCATGTGAAAGATTTACAAATGAATTCATAGTGTCAATAAGAGAATTTACAACTGATAAATTTAGAAATAAATACAGAGCGGCTGATGTTCTTCTTGTTGACGATGTTCAGTTTCTTGAAGGAAAAGAAGCCGTACAAGAAGAATTTTTCCATACTTTTAACGAACTTTTTAATTACAATAAACAAATTGTTTTGACAAGCGATAGAAAACCGAGTGATCTTACTACTCTTACAGATAGATTACGCACAAGATTTGGACAAGGTCTTACTATAGATATTTCTGTCCCTAATTATGAAACAAGAGTAGCTATTCTACAAAAAAAAGCCCAGATTCATAATTCATCTATAAATAACGATATACTTGAATATATAGCTGATAATATTCGTTCAAGTATAAGAGAACTTGAAGGTGCTCTTTTAAACGTAATATCAATGTCGGAAATAAAACATTGTGAAATAACAATGGATTTTGTAAAGAAAACACTTGAGTCTGTTATATCCGGCGACGATAAAATAAAAATAACTCCAAAAAAAATAATTCAAAGAGTATCTGTATTTTATAATATTTCTGAAAACGAACTTACAGGAAAAATTAAAACTAAAGAAATAGCCATACCTCGTCAAGTAGCAATGTATCTTTGCCGCAAACTTCTTGGAATTAATGATACGGCTATATCAAAAGAATTTTCAAAAGACAGAACAACTGTTAAACATAATATAGAAAAAATTGAAACTGAAATAGTAATTGATGATAAACTTAATTCAGATATTAATTATATAATAAAAGATATTGAAAATATGTGATTAATACATGGATAAGTATATGGATAAAATGTGGATAAAAAAATAAGGAAAATAAAGTAAAATAAAGTAAAATAAATATGAGGATAAACAAAATTTATCCTCATTAAATCCACTTTAAATTGTTTATAGAATTTGGCTATATATCTTTTATAAACCTACTTTTCCATCAATCCACGCCGCTTATTATTACTATTATTATAATATTATATTATATATATAAATATATAATACAAAAATCAAAATAAAATAATGTTTATAAACTTATACACAAGGAGATATTAAAAATGAAATTAATTTGCAGTAAACCACAGTTAATTGATATTATAAATACTGTTCAAAGAGCTATCGCTCCTAAAACATCACTTCCTATACTTGAATGTATAAAGATAGATGCTAATGGTGACGGTAATGTTGTTTTTACGGGAAATAATATTGATATATGTATAGAGTATAATACAAAATGTACTGTTAATGAAGGAGGTACTATTGCTATTGCTTCTAAAATGTTTGGAGAAATAGTAAGACGTCTTCCTGAGGGAGATGTAACTATAAGTGTTAATCCTTCAAATTTTGTTACTAAAATTAAAAGCGGTTCAAGTGAGTTTAATATTCAGGGTATATCTCCTGATGAATTTCCGTCAGCGCCAGTTCTTGATGAAAAATTTAGATTTTCTCTTTCACAAACCTCTCTTAAAAAACTTATAAGAAAAACTATTTCTTTTGTTGCTCAGAACGAAGGTAAAAAACCTGTTCTTACAGGCGCTCTTTTTGAGATAAAAAATAATTATCTTAATGTGGTTGCTTCTGATGGACATAGACTTGCTGTTGTAAAGGAAGAAATAAAAGAGACAGTTGAAAATAATAGTTTTGTTGTTCCGGGAATGACTCTTCGTGAAATTATAAAAATATTAAAAGATGAAGAAGATAAAGTTGACGTTATAGTTTCAGACAGAACAGTTTTGTTTGATTTTGGATATTATCAGGTTTATTCAAGATTACTTGACGGCGAGTTTTTGAAATATGACGCTATAATAAGCGCTGTTAATACAATTAATGTAGTCGCGGAAAAGAGATATATAATAGACAGCCTTGAAAGAGCGTTGCTCCTTATAAATGACGATATTTCAGCTAAGTCGGAAAATAAAGTTCCTGTTCGTTTTAATATGGCTTATAATAAAATAGATGTTTCTTGTATAACGGGTAAAGGACAAGTTAATGATACCGTTCCTGTTGAACTTGACGGCGGAGAACTTATTATAGGTTTTAACTGTAGATTTTTACTTGATGCTCTTACAGCTTGTGACGAGGAAAAAGTAAAAATGGAATTTTCCGCTCCGACAAGCGGCTGTTTTATAAGAAGTTTAAATGGAGACGATTCTTATATTTATATGATTTTGCCTGTAAGACTTTATAATTAAGAGGATTATTATGAATATTAAAACGCTTAATAATTACGTAAATGATGAAAATACTTATATAGTTTATGATGAAAATACAAAAAACGGTGTTATTATAGATCCCGGATATAAGTGTGATGGAATTTTAAAATCAGCCGCGGATGATGGAATAAATATAAAATATATATTTATAACTCATTGTCATTATGACCATATTGCGTATCTTGAAGAATTAAGAGAAAAAACTAAATCTCTGCTTTTGAGCAGTGAAAAAGGAAGTATAAATATAGGTGATCCTGATATAAATCTTTCTTTTTCGGGACTTGGTTACGTTTTATCCGCAAAAAAAAGTGATATTATATTAAAAGATAATGAAGAATTTAATATTGACGGACTTAATATTAAATGTATATATACTCCCGGTCATACAAACGATGGTGTATGTTATCTTTTTAACAACAAAAAACTTTTTTCCGGAGATACTTTATTTTTAAGAAGTATAGGAAGACATGATTTGCCGACAGGAAATTCAGATGAACTTATTAATTCTATTAAAAATAAATTATATATTCTTGATGATGAGATTGAAGTTTTTCCGGGACACGGAGAAAGTACTTCTATAGGATATGAGAAAAAATTTAATATGTTTGTGAAAGGGTAGTCTGAATAAGATTTTATATTTTTCAGTCTATATATATAAAAATGTTAATTATTCAGAACGGTTATGAATGTGATTATGAAATGAAGCTTTTTTATAAGCTTTTTTTCAATATTGACGATGATATTTATGTATGTTCTAATTTTGAGTATAAAGATAAAATTATAAATGTATATACTGAAATAGTTTGTAATAATGATGTATATACCGAAGATTATTACTATAATTTTGATACAGAAAATAAAAAAAAGAGTTTTATAAAAAAAATATTTACCGCTTCATGCACAAAATCTTTTTGTCACGCGGCTCAAAAGATAAAAAATATAAATCTTCCGTGGGGAGTAATGTGTGGAATACGTCCGGCAAAAATTGTGCGTGAACTTATGGAGGAAGGGCATAGTAATGATGAAATAATAGAAATTTTAAAAGACATTTATGAAGTTTCAGATGAAAAAATTAATCTTGCTATGACTGTGGCTAAAAATGAAAAACTACTTCTTGATGAAATAGGAAAAAATAGTGTAAGCATATATATAGGGATTCCGTTTTGTCCTACAAGATGTTTATATTGCTCGTTTGTTTCCACTGATATAAGAGTAAGCGGAAAATATATGGATGATTTTGTTGAAAAATTACTTCTTGAAATTGATAAAACTGCTGAAATTATAGAAAAAATGGGAGCATATGTTGAAAACATATATATTGGCGGCGGTACGCCGACAACTCTTGAACCGCGTCATTTAAAAAGTATATTTGACCGTTTAAAAATAAATTTTGATTTTTCTCGTATAAAAGAATTTACTCTTGAAGCCGGAAGACCGGATACAATAACGAGAGAAAAACTTTTTGAGGCAAAAACAGGCGGAGTAAGCAGAATTAGTATAAATCCACAGACAATGAATTATGAAACGCTTGTTAAAGTGGGAAGAAGTCATACTCCCGATATGGTAAAAGAATGTTTTAATATGGCTCGGGAAATGGGATTTGATAATATAAATATGGATTTAATTGCCGGACTTCCCGATGAAACTGTGGATATGTTTAAATATAGTCTTGATGAAGTGATAAAACTTGACAGTGAAAATATAACGGTACATTCTATGGCTGTAAAACGCGCCGCTTATTTAAGATTTACTGATACTGAATTGGCAAAGGCGAAGGATATGAATGAAATGCTGTCATATACTCAAAAACGCATGCTCCAAACGGGGAGAAAACCATATTATATGTACCGTCAAAAAAATATATCAGGTAATCTTGAAAATGTGGGATATGCTAAAGATGGTTTTATGAGTACATATAATATAAATATTATGGAGGAAAAACAAACTATAATAGCGCTTGGCGGAGGCGGAAGCACAAAAATTGTAATGAATGACAGAATAGAAAGAATATTTAATTTTAAAGACCCGCTTGAATATATAAAACGTTTTGATGAGATTCTTGAAAAAAAGGACGAGATTATTAAGATACTCGGAGGTGAAAAAAATGGCTGATGAAAATGTTATAAATAAAATAATGGACGAATATGAAGAACTTCGCACAATAGCGGCAAAGGAAAGAAAAAGACGTATTGATGAAATAAATGAAAGATTTCCTCGTATAGCGGAAATAGACCGTGAAATTTTTAAAAGAGGTCTTGATAATACAAATAATATACTTAAGAATCCTCAAAAGTCTGATGAATATAATAGGGATTTTAAAGAAAATCTTAAAAGATTAAATGATGAAAAATCAAAAATAATAAGAGATAATAATATTCCGACCGACTATAATAAATATAAATACACATGTGAAAATTGTAAAGACACCGGTTATGATAATGATGGCAGAAGGTGTCAATGCTTTAAGCAGAAGCTTATAAACGAGTCATATTCAATGTCGAATATGGCGGAAATAGTTAAAAAACAAAATTTTGAAACTTTTTCATTTGATTATTATTCAAAACAACCATATGAAAATGAAATTTCGCCATATGAAAACATGGTGAAAATATATGTAAAATGCAAAAGATTTTGTGAAAATTTTGAAAATGAAACAAAAGGTCTTGTTTTTTACGGTCCTACAGGTCTTGGAAAAACATTTCTTTCAAGCGCTGTCGCAAAAGAAATTATGGACAGCGGCAAAACAGTTGTTTATGTAAGAGCAACAAAAATGTTTTCTCTTTATGAAGATTACAAATTCGGCAGAAATACTGATAAATCGGTAATAGATAATATGTACGGATGTGATTTGCTTATCATAGACGATTTGGGAACTGAGCCGGTAAATAAAAATAATATGTCATTTTTGTTTGATTTGGTAAATGAAAGAACGGCTGAGGGTAAAAAAATTATTATAAATACCAATTTGCAGATAAGTGAAATAACAAAGATGTATAGTATGCGTTTCACATCAAGATTATATGAATATTTTATGCTTTATAAATTTTACGGCGAAGATATAAGAATACAGAAATTAAAAGAAGATGCCATATAGCATCTTCTTTTTGTTATCTTCTCTTTATTTGTTATTTCCGTTCGCATCGTTAGCGCCGACTGCGTCACCGGCTCCCTTAACAACGTCGCTTGCAGCGTCTCCTACACCTTCCACAACATCACCGGCAGCGTCTCCTACATCTTTAACAGCATTACCCGCGCTGTCTCCCGCGTTTTTAACATCGTTTGAAACGCTGCCGTTTTTGTTATTATTGGCATTGTTTGTAGCCGCCGGCATAGGAGATGGAGATGTTGTTATATTTCCGTCGTTCATGCCGCATGATGTCAGCATAGCCGCAACAAGTGAAGATAATAAAATTAATTTTATTGTTTTCATTTTTGTTTCCTCCAATATTGTTTGATACGTAGTTATTATTATCATTATTTTCTGTTTTATGAGCTTGTTTTTAAAAAAATTATATTTTTTTGGGAACTAAAACCGTTTTTGTTACGTCTAATAAAATGTATTAGGTAATTACCAAAAAAGTAAAAGGCTGAATATAGTTTTCAGTTTTATAAAAAAGGAGAGAATGAAATGAAAAAGAAATTAATAACACTATTAGCGGTGGCTGCGATGCTTACTTCATCAATAGCCGTTTTTGCGGAAGCGACACCGGCTCCGACTAATGAACCTATTACTGACGAGAATATAAATGTACCCGCTCAGCCGGATACTGATTTTGAAGACCAAATTCAGGGAGATATTATGCTAATATCCAATAATCCTGATGTAAGCGCTCCTGTTTTTGTTCCGAGTTATATTTCAAACACAGTAACAGTTACAGACATAACAGATGAAATGATTGCAACAACATTAAATACTGAAGATGCTGAAAATCTTGAAAACACAATAAATTATGTTGTTTCAGACAAGACTATTGTTCTTGGTTTCGCAAATGGTGACGTAAAGAAGATTGAAGATATTAAAAAAGGTGATAAAATAACTGTTTATACAAACTCTTATTCACCCGCACCTCTTATTCTTCCTCCACAGTATAATGCAGACGTAATATTTGTAGAGGATAATCTTGAATTAGACTCAATCAGAAGTGTTGACGTTGATACATATATTGCTGATAATGAAATGCTTGTAAACGCTGCCAACACTCTTGCGCTTAATATAGACGAGACAACAGAGATTGTTGACAAAGAAGGTAAGAAAGTAGAAGCAAAAGATCTTGATAAAAAAGACCTTGTTGTAATCTATTCTATATCAACAAGAAGTATTCCCGCTCAGACAACACCAATTAAAGTAGTTGTTCTTGGTGAGAATGAGGTAGCGCTTGCAAATATAGAGGCTGCTAAAAATGAGCCGGCAGCTACACCTGCTCCAACAGAAACTCCTGAAGTTAATTACGAAACAGTAAAAAGTGTAAGTGTAAACGGAAATGAAATAACAAATGTTTATACAAAGAATAACACTTTAATGGTTCCGCTAAGAGCAATCACTGAAACACTTGGTTTCACAGTTGAATGGGACGGAGAAACAAAGTCAATCGTATTAAACGGTGGAATTTATAGCTTAAAGATAGGTGAAAACGCTTATATTAAGGGTAGAATGATGCCGATAACATTGGCAAGCGAGCCGGAACTTAAGGAAGATGATTTAACATACGTTCCTGTAGAATTTTTCAGTGAAGTTCTTGAAGATAATTCAATAGTGTTGAATTATTAATTAAAAGCTGAATAAGATAAAAATGACTGCCTTAAGGCAGTCATTTTTTGCGTTACATTTTGTCTCTCATTATTTTTTCAAGTTCATCATAATCAATATTATTGTCATTGTAAATATTGAGATTGTTTTGTTTGCTTTTAGTTTTAAAATCCTCGTGGTCTTTTTCCGCTTCCGGAACAGTGTGTATATTCATTTCGTTCCATCTCTTAATTATAGAATTCATGTAAGGAAATGAAAGTTTGTTTGTCTGCATAATACAGTATTCATATGCAAGTCCAACCATGTTTTTATCCATTCCGTAACTTTCATTCCATGTTTTAAGATATGTCTCCTCAGTTTTTGATAAGTTTCTGTTATCAATTCCGAAAAGTTTGCGGAGTGAGTAAAAATATTCGTCTTTTTCTTTTGCGCCTGTTATAAATTTATCGGCTGCGTCTATTGTGAAAATACCATTCTTGTGCCATGAAATAGCGACTTTTTCAATATAATTCATATTTCGTTTATTTTTTGAAACACAGTATTCCAAAAGCATTGTTATAACTTCCGGTGAAAAACCAAGTTCGTCATAAAACCAGTAAAGAGTTTCAATATCCTTGTTTTTAAGAGTTGTGCCCAAAATTTCCTGTGAAAGAGCGCAAAGGTCTGCGAGAGCCTTGTTCTCATGTATTTCAGATGAGATTTGCTCAATATTTTTCTTTGTCACCTTATTTTTGTCTTGCGCGTCAGGTTTAGATTTTCCGAAAAGAACATTTTTTCCGTCATAACGCAAAACACCTTCTTTGTTCCAATATTCCAAAGCGTTTACCACGTCGCTTTCGAGGAGATTTAATTTTTCCGCCATCTCACCGGTGGAAATATCATCTCCTTTAATCGCAAGAGCAAGCGAAAGAATATATACTTTTACATATGCTCCGTTTGCTTTCGGCATATATTTATTTATAAATTCCATTGAAACAGGGATAAAGTCTATTGTATAATTGAATTTTGGCATGATTTTTGCCTCCGTATTAATATTTGATTATTAATCTATTATATATTACTTTTTTATAAAATTCAATGTTAATTTTATTCAAGCAATAATAAATCAGCGAAAATTTTATAAGGACAACTTTTCATCGGTTTAAATAAAATATTTTTGCAGAAAAACAACTAAAAAAGACTGTTTTGTCGAAACAGTCTTTTTATGTATAAAATTTCAAAAAAACACCTTTTTTTTCTTGACATAACTGGATATTTGTGATAGAATTATAAACTGTACCTTAGGCTTTAAAATTATGGAAATAATCCTAAAAACATTTTGCGGAATGTAAATTGCAACACAGTTTTAATCTGTATGAAATAGGTACTATCCTTTAAATTTCACATTATCATTGTATGTATTATAGCATGAATATATACAAAAATCAACCCCGAAATTTTTGGGAAGAAATTTAGGATAAATTGTAAAACACTGAAACTACTTATTATAATGATGAGGTGATTTAATAAAATGGTGCATGAAGTAGAAGCAGGAAAAAATGTACGTCTAAGCTATTCCAAAATAAAAGAAGTTTTGGAAATGCCAAATCTTATAGAGGTACAGAAAAATTCCTACAAATGGTTCCTTGAGGAGGGTCTTAAAGAAGTATTTCATGATATTTCTCCCGTGACAGACCATGCGGGCAAACTTGTTTTGGAATTCTTTGATTACAGACTTGATTACAATTCAAAATACTCTGTTGAGGAATGTAAGGAAAGAGACGCGAAGTATGCGGCTCCTCTTAAGGTAAGCGTAAGACTTATCAATGTTGAAACAGGTGAAATCAAGGAACAGGAAATATTTATGGGTGATTTCCCGCTTATGACAGAGCAGGGAACATTCATTATAAACGGCGCGGAACGTGTTATTGTCAGCCAGCTTGTTCGTTCACCGGGTATTTATTATGAATTTGAGCGTGACAAGACAGGTAAACCGCTTTATAAGTCAACCGTTATCCCGTACAGAGGCGCTTGGCTTGAATATGAAACGGATTCAAACGATGTCTTTTCCGTAAGAATCGACAGAACAAGAAAGCTTCCTGTAACAGTTCTTTTAAGAGCTATGGGACTTGGTTCAAACGCTGAGATTCTTGATCTTTTCGGTGAAGATATAAGACTTCTTGCAACATTTGAAAAGGATACAACGGAATCAAGAGAAGAAGGTTTGCTTGAAATATATAAGCGTCTTCGTCCGGGTGAACCGCTTAATGTGGAAAACGCGGAATCGCTTATTATGAATATGTTCTTTGATCCGAGACGTTATGACCTCGCAAAGGTTGGACGTTATAAGTTCAATAAAAAGCTTGCCCTGTCTCCGAGAATAAAAGGTAAAACTCTTGCGGAAGACGCTGTTGACCCAAGAACGGGCGAGATAATCGCAAGCGCGGGCGACGCTCTTTCAGCTGAAACAGCGATGAAAATTGAAAGATCGGGATTAAACAAGGTTGAGCTTCTTGTTGAAGGCAAGAAGGTTAGAGTATTCTCAAACAACATGGTTTATCTTGATGAGTATATTGATTTTGAGATTGAAAACTTTCCTGTAGATAAGGTAAGAAGAGAAGTTATTGAAGAAATACTTGCTTCGGCTGAAACAGAGGAAGAAATAAGAGAGCAAATTTGGGCAAGAGTTGATGAACTTGCTCCGAAGCATATTATTGTAGATGATATGTTCGCTTCTGTAAATTACTGTCTGTGTCTTGCAAACGGTATCGGCAGCATAGACGATATTGACCATCTTGGAAACAGAAGACTTCGCAGTGTCGGAGAACTTTTGCAGAATCAGTTCAGAATTGGTCTTGCGCGTATGGAAAGAACAGTGCGCGAAAGAATGTCAACACAAGAACTTGAAATAATCACACCTACATCATTAATAAATATAAGACCTATAATTGCGACAATAAATGAATTTTTTGGTTCATCACAGCTTTCACAGTTTATGGACCAGCCGAATCCGCTTGCGGAATTAAGACATAAGAGAAGAATTTCCGCTCTTGGTCCCGGCGGTCTTTCAAGAGAAAGAGCGGGATTTGAGGTTCGTGACGTTCACTATTCGCATTATGGAAGAATGTGTCCGATAGAAACACCGGAAGGTCCTAACATCGGTCTTATCACCTCTCTCGCAACCTTCGCGAGAATTGACCCGTATGGATTTATAGAAGCTCCTTACAGAAAGGTCGATAAGGAAACAGGCTGCGTAACAGATGAAATAGTTTATATGACAGCAGACATTGAAGACGAGTTTGTTGTCGCTCAGGCAAACGAGCCTCTTGACGAGAACGGACGCTTCCTTGATAAAAAGGTCAGCGCGCGTTTCAGAGACGAGATTCTTGAAGTTCCGGCAGATAGAATTGATTATATGGATGTTTCGCCGCGTCAGCTTGTATCAGTTGTCACAGCATGTATTCCTTTCTTGGAGAATGATGACGCTAACCGTGCTTTGATGGGTTCAAACATGCAGTGTCAGGCAGTGCCTCTTCTTACAACGGATTCACCGATTGTCGGTACAGGTATTGAGCATAAAGTTGCAAAAGATTCCGGCAGCGCTATTCTTGCAAAAGAAGACGGCGTAGTTGAAAAGGTTGCTTCTGATTTGATTGTAATTAAGGGAGAAAGCGGAATTAAGCATAATCATAAACTTATAAAATTCGCGCGTTCAAATCAGAGTACATGTATAAATTACAGACCTATCGTTGTTGAAGGCGAAAAAGTAAAGAGAAATGATATAATTGCTGATGGTCCGGCAATGGATAACGGTGAATTGGCTTTGGGTAAAAATATTCTTATCGGCTTTATGACATGGGAAGGTTATAACTATGAGGACGCTGTTCTTATAAGCGAGGAGCTTGTTAAGAACGATGTGTTCACATCAATTCATATGGAAGAATATGAATGTGAAGCCCGTGACACAAAGCTTGGACCTGAAGAGATAACAAGAGATATTCCGAATGTCAGTGAAGATTCCTTAAAAGACCTTGACGAGCAGGGTATTATAAGAGTCGGAGCCGAAGTTCATGCGGGAGATATTCTTGTCGGTAAAGTTACTCCAAAGGGAGAAACAGAACTTACGGCTGAAGAAAGACTTCTTCGCGCAATCTTCGGAGAGAAAGCGAGAGAAGTAAGAGATACATCTCTTCGCGTTCCTCATGGAGAGCAGGGTATTATAATAGACGTTCATAAGTTCACAAGAGAAAATGGTGATGAATTGTCACCCGGTGTAAATGAAGTTGTTCGATGCGTTATAGCGCAGAAGAGAAAGATTTCTGTTGGTGATAAGATGGCGGGTCGTCACGGTAATAAGGGTGTCGTATCCCGCGTACTTCCGCAGGAGGATATGCCGTTCCTTGAAGACGGTACACCGCTTCAGATTGTATTGAATCCTTTGGGCGTGCCTTCTCGTATGAATATCGGACAGGTACTTGAAATGCACCTTGGTTACGCGTACAGATGTCTGAGTCTTAAAACAAGAGAAGAACTTGAAAATACAATTATTGATGATAACTTTAAAAAGAATATTCTTTCCGCTTATGATAAAAAACGCGAGGGAAGATTTATAAAACTTGCGACACCGGTATTTGACGGCGCGCAGGACGAAGATTTGAAAATGGCGTTTAAAGAAGCGGGCTTAAGACCTGACTTTAAGTCGGTTGTGTATGACGGACGCACAGGTGAAAAATTTGATAATCCTGTTACTGTCGGTATAATGTATTATCTTAAGCTTCATCACCTTGTTGACGATAAGATTCACGCTCGTTCAACAGGTCCGTACTCACTTGTTACGCAGCAGCCGTTGGGCGGTAAGGCTCAGTTCGGCGGACAGCGTTTCGGTGAAATGGAAGTTTGGGCTCTTGAGGCTTATGGCGCGGCTTACACATTACAGGAAATTCTGACTGTTAAATCTGACGATATTGTCGGACGTGTTAAGACTTACGAGGCTATTGTAAAGGGTGAAAATATTCCGAAATCTGGAATACCTGAATCCTTTAAGGTTATGGTCAAAGAATTGCAATCGCTTGCTCTTGATATTAAGATTCTTAATCATAATATGGAGGAAATTGATCTTGACGCATCATTTGAAGATGAAGATGACGGTGTTGTAAGTGAAGATTTAATGCAGGCCATGGAAGATAAGGACGGAATCGCTGACACGTTTGACGAGGATGACCTTGACGATGCAAGTATGGTTTTAGATGATGACTTTGATGAAGATGATTTGAGTGACACTGATGAAATGGACGTGGACGACGAATCATTTGAAGATGACGATGAATTTTAATCATTACGTGTGAACGCATATAAATTATGGAGGTTTTTAAATGTTAGAATTTAACAGCTTTGAAGCAATAAAAATCGGCTTGGCTTCTCCCGAAACGATACTCAGTTGGTCACACGGTGAAGTTTTAAAGCCCGAAACCATAAATTACCGTACGCTAAAACCTGAAAAAGACGGATTGTTCTGTGAAAAGATTTTTGGTCCTACGAAAGACTGGGAATGTCACTGCGGTAAATATAAGAAAATAAGATTTAAGGGAAAAGTCTGTGAACGTTGCGGCGTTGAGGTTACAAAATCAAAAGTAAGACGTGAAAGAATGGGTCATATCGCCCTTGCGACACCTGTTTCTCATATTTGGTATTTCAAGGGAGTTCCTTCATCTATGGGACTTATCATAGATTTGTCACCGCGTCAGCTTGAAAAGGTGCTGTATTTCGCGGCATATATCGTAACTGATCCTGGAAGTTCAAATTTGATGCAGAATCAGATTCTTTCAGAAGCGGAATACCGTGAAGCGTATGAAAAGTATGGCGATAAATTTACAGCGGAAATGGGTGCGGAAGCAATAAAGAATCTGTTGGAAAGAATAAACCTTGAAGAACTTAGCGCTGAACTTAAAGAAGAACTTGAAACGGCTCAGGGACAAAAGAAAGCAAGAATTATAAAGCGTCTTGAAATAGTTGAAGCGTTTAGAATTTCTGGAAACCGTCCAGAATGGATGATTCTTTCAGTAGTTCCGGTAATACCGCCTGAACTTCGCCCGATGGTACAGCTTGACGGCGGACGTTTTGCAACGTCAGACCTTAACGACCTTTACAGACGAGTTATAAATAGAAATAACCGTTTGAAAAGACTTTTGGAACTTGGCGCTCCTGATATTATTATCAGAAACGAAAAGAGAATGTTACAGGAAGCGGTTGACGCGCTTATAAATAACGGAAGAAGAGGAAGAACGGTTACCGGTCCGGGTAACAGACCGCTTAAATCTCTTTCAGATATGCTTAAGGGTAAGCAGGGTCGTTTCCGTCAAAATCTTTTGGGTAAACGTGTTGACTATTCCGGACGAAGCGTTATCGTTGTCGGTCCTGAAATGAAAATTTATCAGTGCGGACTTCCGAAGGAAATGGCTATTGAATTGTTTAAGCCGTTTGTTATGAAGGAACTTGTATCAAGAGGTCTTGCTCATAATATAAAGAGCGCTAAAAGAATGGTTGAAAGAACAAAGCCGGAGGTTTGGGATGTTCTTGAAGACGTTATTAAGGAGCATCCGGTGCTTCTGAACCGTGCGCCTACACTTCACAGACTTGGTATCCAGGCATTTGAGCCGAAGCTTGTTGAAGGCCGTGCGCTTAAACTTCATCCGCTTGTTTGTACAGCGTATAACGCTGACTTTGATGGTGACCAGATGGCTATCCACGTTCCTCTTTCACCTGAAGCCCAGGCGGAAGCAAGATTTTTAATGCTGTCGGCAAACAATCTGTTAAAGCCGCAGGACGGACATCCTGTAACAGTTCCTACTCAGGATATGATTTTGGGAAGTTATTATTTAACAATCCAAAAGGAACATTACGATAGGATTCTTGACACAATTCTTGATGATGACTTTAAGCTTGAAGTATTGACAAATAAGCTTTCATCTATAGAAGAGGAAGAAAATCTTACTCTCTATAATGAAAACGAGCCGATAAAAAGCTTTACGGATATAAAGGAAGCCTTAAAATTTGTAAGAGAACTTCCCGAAGTTGCAATGAATGAAACAGAAATACACGTAAATCCGATAACTATTGTTCTTGCGGATAAGACTGTTAAAATTTCTGTTAAAAAGCTTATCAGCGAAGTGAAGGCTCTTGTAATAAAGAAATATACTTCATTTGACGAGGCTCTTCTCGCTTACGATAATAATGAGGCTACTCTTCATGAGAGAATCCTTGTTGAAGTAACAAAGACAATAAACGGCGAAGAAAAGACAAAGCTTATCGGAACAACTGTCGGAAGAATTATATTTAATAATAATATTCCACAGAATCTTGGTTTTGTTGACAGAACAAAGCCTGAAAATGAATTTTTGCTTGAAGTTGACTTTATCGTTGAAAAGAAAATGCTTGGTAAGATTATCGACAGATGTATTCGCGTATGCGGAACATCAGAAACGGCTGAAGTTCTTGACAGAATTAAAGCTACAGGATATAAGTATTCAACAAGAGGCGCTATAACGGTTGCCGTTTCGGATATCGAAGTTCCTGAAAAGAAGAAAGAAATTCTTGCTGAGGCGGAAAAAGCCGTCGAAGAAATCATGCAGATGTATCAGACGGGTCTTTTAACAAACGAGGAGCGTTATCAACAAACAATCAAAATTTGGTCAAAGGCTTCGGGAGAGGTAACAGACGCCATGATGGCGCATTTGGGTGAATTTAATCCAATCTTTATGATGGCTGATTCAGGTGCCCGTGGTAGCGTTAACCAGATTCGTCAGCTTGCCGCAATGCGCGGACTTATGGCGGATACACAGGGTAGAACAGTCGAAATTCCGATTCGCGCAAACTTCAGAGAAGGTCTTAACGTACTTGAGTACTTTATTTCTTCACACGGTGCGCGTAAAGGTCTTACAGATACGGCGCTTAGAACTGCCGACTCAGGTTATCTTACACGTCGACTTGTTGACGTATCTCAGAATGTTATTATCCGTGAAATTGACTGCGGAACTGACGAGGGTGAATGGGTAACTGAAATTACAGATGGTAAGGAAAGTATCGAGCCATTGTATGACCGTATTGTAGGACGTACCGCGATGGAAGATGTGCTTCATCCGGAAACAGGCGAAGTTCTTGCAAAGGGCGGAGAATTGATTTCCGATACTCAGGCAACGGCAATTATAAATGCCGGAATTACTACGGTATATATCAGAAGCGTAATGACATGTAAATCAAAGATTGGTGTTTGCGCTAAGTGTTACGGAACAAACCTTGCGACAGGCGAACTTGTAAACGTCGGCGAGGCGGTAGGAATTATCGCCGCTCAGTCAATCGGAGAACCGGGCACACAGCTTACAATGCGTACATTCCATGCCGGCGGCGTTGCGTCAGGTAGTGATATTACGCAGGGTCTTCCTCGTGTCGAGGAATTGTTTGAGGCAAGAAAGCCAAAGGGTCTTGCGATTATTTCTGAAATCGGCGGAAAGATTACGGTAAATGAGTCTAAGCGTAAGAGAGAAGTTGTCGTTCAGAACGACGAGACAGGAGAAGCAAAGACATACACAATTCCTTACGGTTCAAGCATTAAGGTTCATGATGGAGATGTTATTGAAGCGGGTGATGAGTTGACTGTCGGAAGTGTTAACCCGAATGATATTCTTCATATCAAAGGTCCTCACGCTGTACAGGGATATATTTCACGTGAAGTTCAGAGAACGTATCGTATGCAGGGTGTTGATATTAATGATAAGCACGTCGAGGTTATAACTCGTCAAATGCTGCGTAAGGTAAGAGTTGAAGAGGCAGGTCAGACAGACCTTTTGATTGGTTCTCTTATTGATATGTTTGAACTTGAAGAAGCCAATAAGAGAGTTGAAGAAATGGGCGGCACAGAGTTTGCAACCGCTTCACCGGTTCTTCTTGGTATAACAAAAGCTTCGCTTGCAACAGATTCATTCCTTTCAGCGGCATCATTCCAGGAAACAACAAAGGTTCTTACGGAAGCCGCTATTAAGGGTAAAGTAGATCCGCTTCTTGGTCTTAAAGAAAATGTTATTATCGGTAAGCTTATTCCTGCCGGAACAGGTATGAGTATGTATAAAGATATTAATATCACAATTGATGGAGAAGAAGTTGAAAGTGACGAAGTTGAATAATTGAAATTAAAAACCGCCTTTAAAGGCGGTTTTAATTTTTTATAAGACTGTAAAATTCTTTGCGAAGTTCGTGATCTGTATCAAACAAACCGCGGATTGCACTGGTGCGTGTTTTTGCGCCGCGGGATTTAATACCGCGCGAGGTCATACAACTGTGTTCTCCTTCAATCACGACAATCACGTCCTCTGTTTCGCAGACCTTTTGAATAATCTCCGCAATATCTGAGCAAATTCTCTCTTGAAGCTGCAGCCGCTTTGCAACCATATCGCATATGCGAGCGATTTTGGAAAGTCCGATGATTTTTCCGTTTGGGATATATCCGACATGACATTTCATATTATACATAAGCGCTAAATGGTGCTCGCAATAGCTAAATACTTCAATATCTTTGACAATCACAAGATCATTTTCGTCGGTTTTGAAACATTTATTAAACATCTCGGCAATCTCGTTATTTGTGTAGCGCATACCTTCAAACACCTCGTCATACATACGCGCCACTCTGTCGGGAGTTTCAATAAGACCCTCGCGGTCGGGGTCATCTCCAAGCTCCGTTATAATAGTCCGAATCGCTTCTTTAATTTTTTCATGATTAAATTCTTTTTTCATACTTAATTTATTAACTCCTTTTATAAAAGTTCGTAATAAAATTATTCGGATTTAAACTCCGCGTTTATCGGGATTCCATATAACCTTATGGATTTGCAGCTGGAAAACCACGTCTTTTAAAACCGGTTCAGTCATTATGTGCTCGACAAGCTGTGTCGGCTCATACGCGCCGAATACCACTCCGGCATATACACGCGGCATTACCTCATATTTTTCAGTCAGCCTGTTCATTACCGATTTCATCACATTAACGTCCTCGTCTGAGCCTACAACGAATTTTATAACATCGCAAGGACGCAAATTAAGAAAGTTATTCCAAATCATTTTTTCCGTCATTCCGCTTGAAGGTAGTTTATAATCAATAGTAAAAAACATGTTTTCTGTATTACCGACCTTTGCGGAAAATTCGGCTATATCCATCGCGCCGTTTGTTTCAATATTTACCTCGTACTCATTTTGCAGAAGTCGCAAAACAAGTTCGGCGCTGTCGCTGTGCATAAGCGGTTCACCGCCGGTAAGTGTTATTCGCTTGTACCGGCTGTTAACGCGCGAAAGTATTTCGTCAATACTCATTTCAGTGTATTCACACTCTTCATCCTCGCCGAACAGCGCATACAATGTGTCACAGTATGCGCAGCGAAGGTTACAGCCTGCCAAACGGATAAATGTCGCGGTCTGACCCGTTCGCAGTCCTTCGCCGTCAATACTGTCAAAAATTTCTACTACTTTCATATGTTTGCCTTCCAAATTTATTTACTTTCCCATCTACCGCTTATTCCGCATGGCAAAACAAGATTATTCGCTTTCATGGGAAGACCGATTTCATCAGCGGTAATCTTTCCGCCGTATTTTTTGCCTACTGTCATAGTCAGCACATTAATAAGCACTTGAGCGCTTAATCCTGTAGTATAAGAATTTATGAGGAAAAACAAAGGATTATCCGAAAGAATCTTCATACATTCCTCTATAAGCGGATAAAGTTCATTTTCAATTTTCCATACCTCGCCGGACGGACCTCTGCCGTAAGAAGGCGGGTCCATAATGATAGCGTCATACTGACGTCCTCTTCGATTTTCACGCTGTACAAATTTTACAACGTCATCAACAATATATCTCACCGGTTTATCTTTAAGTTCCGAAGAAATCACGTTTTCTTTTGCCCATGTTACCATACCTTTAGACGCGTCCACATGCACAACCTCCGCGCCCGCCGCAAGCGCGGCTACAGTCGCGCCGCCGGTATATGCAAAAAGATTGAGAACACGAATAGGTCTTTCAGATGTTCCAATCAATTCTGAAAACCAGTCCCAGTTGACCGCCTGTTCGGGAAAAAGACCGGTATGCTTAAATCCCATTGGCTTTATGTTAAACGTTAAGTCACGATAATTAATTGTCCAGCGTTCGGGAAGCTTTTTATTGAGATACTGCCACTTTCCTCCGCCTGACTTGGAACGGTGATACCACGCGTCCGCGCTGTTCCATAATTTTTTTTCCGATTTCAGGCTCCATACCGCCTGCGGGTCGGGACGGCGCAAAAGATAGTTTCCCCAGTATTCCAGTTTTTCTCCGTCCGCGCTGTCTATTAAACTGTAATCAGTCCATTTATCTGCACTCCACATGTTTTTCTCCTGTTTTTTAGATATATGTATTCATTATATATTTTATCATTTTAGCATATGTGTAGTCAATAGCGGAATCGGAAAAAACAGAAATTTGTCAGTAAATTTTTAATGCGCGGAATTATTATGCAATATATCATATATCGCATTTCTTTCGAATAATAAATTAATATATGAAAAGCAAGGAGGCGGTTTCATGAATTATATTTGGTGCGGAATGATAATTGTATCTATAATTGTGTCTGTTTTCAATGGAACTGTAAACGAAACGATAAACGGAGCTTTTGAAGGCGCAAAAAGCGCGGTATTTACTGTTTTTTCTTTCGCCGGTGTAATGTGTTTTTGGACAGGAATAATGAAAATCGCGGAAAAAGCGGGTCTGTCGCAAAAAATAGAGAAACTTTTAAGACCCGTTATAAATTTTTTATTTCCCAACGCCGGCAAGGAGTCCAAAAAATATATTGCTATGAATATGAGCGCCAACATGCTTGGAATGGGAAATGCCGCTACGCCTATGGGTATAAAAGCAATGCAGTGTCTTGATAAGGAAAATGACCGCCCGCTGTACGCTTCTGACAACATGTGCATGCTTGTAGTGCTTAATACTACCTCTGTGCAGCTTATTCCGACAACTATAATCGCGTTGCGCGTTGCGGCGAACTCCGCGAATCCTTTTTCCGTAATACTTCCTATATGGATTGCATCGCTGACAGCAGTATTTACAGCTGTGATTTTCGCAAAACTATATTTCAGGAGAAGAAAATTATGATTTATGTAATACCCGCCGTTATAGCGATAGTTTTGACAGTATCACTCGCTAAAAAAATGCCTTCTTACGAACTTTTTATTGACGGCGCGGAGGAGGGCATGAAAATAGTCGCCGGAATTTTTCCGCCGCTTGTGGCAGTGCTTACCGCCGCGTACATGCTGCGCGCCTCGGGAACTCTTGATATTATTATATCCTTTCTCGCGCCTGTCACAAAATTAATTCCCGCGGAGGTAATGCCGCTCGCTTTAATCCGTCCTTTATCGGGAAGCGGCGCTATCGGAATACTCACGGAAATTCTGAACACTCATGGCGCGGACAGTGAAATAGGACGAATTGCCTCTGTTATAATGGGTTCTACCGAGACAACATTTTACTGTCTTTGTGTATATTTTGCCAAAACAAGGGTAAAACATAACTTGAAAGCTGTGCCTTTTGCCGCCGCGGGCGACATTGTGGGGATAATAACAGCGGTTATTCTGATTAAGTTGGTAAATTTTTAACGAATTTTCATTATATACTTGAAAATCCCATAAATTTTCTATATAATATAATTAAGAAAAATCGGGCATTTTCTGTCCGTTAAAAAAGGAGAATTTTACTATGTACAACAAACTAACAGTAGAAGACGTTGACGTAAAAGGTAAGAAGGTTTTAGTGCGTTGTGATTTTAACGTGCCTCTTGATGGTGACGGAAATATCACAGACGAAAACCGTATTGTGGGAGCGCTTCCTACAATTAAGTATCTTATAGATAACGGAGCGAGAGTTATCCTTTGCTCACACATGGGTAAGCCTAAGGGCGAGCCAAAGCCGGAACTTTCTCTTGCGCCGGTAGCAAAAAGCTTGTCACAAAAGCTTGGTAAAGAAGTTGTTTTCGCCGCTGATGATAACGTTGTAGGCGATAACGCTAAAAAAGCCGTTGACGCTATGCAGGACGGCGATGTTGTTCTTCTTGAAAACACACGTTACAGAAAAGAAGAAACAAAGAACGAGGAGGCTTTCTCAAAGGAACTTGCTTCACTTGCTGATTTGTTTGTAAATGACGCGTTCGGCACAGCGCACAGAGCGCACTGCTCAAACGTGGGTGTATCATCAATTCTAAAGCCGGCAGTTGCGGGTTATCTTATCGAAAAGGAAATCAATTTCCTCGGTAACGCGGTAAACAGTCCCGTAAGACCTCTTGTTGCTATTCTTGGCGGAAGCAAGGTTTCATCAAAAATCTCAGTTATTGAAAATCTTTTGAAGAAGGTTGACAAGCTTATCATCGGCGGCGGTATGGCATACACATTCTTTGCTGCTCAGGGTAAGACAACAGGAACATCTCTTCTTGAACCTGACTATATTGATTACGCTAAAAAGATGCTTGACGAGGCGGGAGACAAGCTTCTTCTTCCTGTTGACACAGTAGTCGCAAAGGAATTTGCAAATGATGCCGAGTCAAAAGTTGTTGAAGGCGATATTCCTGACGGCTGGATGGGTCTTGATATCGGTCCAAAAACAATTGAACTTTATAAAGAGGCTCTTAAAGACGCAAAGACTGTTGTTTGGAACGGTCCTATGGGTGTGTTTGAAATGCCGAACTTCGCAAAGGGTACAAATACTATTGCCCAATCTCTTGCAGACCTTGACGCTACAACAATTATCGGCGGCGGAGATAGTGTTGCCGCGGTTAATCAGGCGGGTCTCGGAGATAAAATGAGCCACATTTCAACAGGCGGCGGCGCAAGCATGGAATTCTTAGAGGGTAAGGAACTTCCAGGTATCGCGGCACTGACAGATAAATAATAAAAAGGAGAAAAAACAATGGGAAAATATATAATTGCAGGTAACTGGAAAATGAACAAGCTTCCATCGGAAACATATGATTTCGTTAAAGAAGTAGTTGAAGCAACAAAAGGTTCAACGTGTGAAGTTGTTTGCTGCACACCGTACGTGTGTCTTGCTCCGGCTGTTGAAGCGGCAAAGGGCACACACGTTAAAATTGGCGCGGAAAATCTTCACTTCGAGGACAAGGGCGCATTCACAGGAGAAGTAAGCGCGGATATGCTGAAAGACCTTGGCGTTCAGTACGTAATCATGGGTCACAGCGAAAGACGTGAATATAACAACGAAACTGATGAAACTGTTAATCTGAAAGCAAAAAAGGCTCTTGAAAAGGGTCTCATTCCAATCGTATGCTGTGGCGAGTCTCTTGAGCAGAGAGAAGCCGGAATTACAATGGACTGGATTGCTATTCAGATTAAAAAGGCATTTGCAGGAATTAACGCTGACGATGCAAAAAAGGTTGTTGTAGCCTATGAGCCAATCTGGGCAATCGGCACAGGTAAAACAGCTACTGATGAGCAGGCAGAAGAAGTTTGCGGCGGTATCAGAAAAATTCTTGCCGGTCTTTATGATGACGCGACAGCGGCGGCTATTACCATTCAGTATGGCGGCAGCATGAACGCGGGCAACTGTGCCGGACTTTTGGCAAAGCCAAATATTGACGGCGGCTTAATAGGCGGCGCTTCACTAAAGAGCGCGGACTTTGCAGTTATCACAAACGCGGCTAAATAATTAAGATATTTAATGGCAGAAACAGAACCCCCGCTTAAAACGCGGGGGTTCAATGCAACATAAATAATAATTTATTTAAAGAATGTACTTACTTACCAGAAAAGGGGAAAAATATGAAAAGTTTTATTTCTTTTGTATTGATAATAATATCTTTCTTTTCTTTTTCAGCCGTATATGCGGAAGAATACTATTCTGACGAATATAGAGAACAGCTTTTTGAGTTATATGATTGCTTAGATAAGCAAATAACAGAATATGAAACCACAGAGCAGGAACGTGTACAGCTTAACATTGGGGATATAAAAGTAGCATGCAGAGGTTATGAAGTTGACGGAGCTGTCAGCTGGAACGATGCTCGTAAAATTGTTGCTATGCTATGCGGCAAGCATCCAAGGTTTTTATCAACAGTCAACAATATCGGATATTATTATGATAAGCAAACACCCGAGCTTATAACAGTAATAGATTTAAAGCGTCTTGCTATAAATGGCTCATACGAAGAGACATATAATGTACTCAATGCCGAAGCGGATAAAATTCTTGACGAAATTATCAGAGATAATATGTCCGACCTTGACAAAGCTTTTGCCGTATATATGTATTTAATCTCTAACTATAACCATGAAAGCGCCGCCGATTCCAATAACAGAGAGCCTGATACCATATATGGAATTTTAATAAATAAAAGCGGAGCATGCGGCGGCTTTGCAAATACTTATAAATGGTTAATGGATAAACTCAATATTCCATGCGAAATATGCAACAGCCGTTCAAAAGGTCATATATGGAATTATGTAAAAATAGACGATTGTTGATATCATGTGGACGCGATACAAGGCACCTCATCTCAAACGGCAAACTTTTTTCTTGTGGATGAAAGCGAAAGAAAAACTCAGCTTGTAACTTCAGATAAGATTGTATATGACTGGGCAAGCATAAATAAGAATGTTGTTTGCGACAGCAATCGTTTTAATGACGGTTCTTACTTATTTGATAGGGTTAATGTAAGTGATTTTCAAAATATTAAATATGATAACGGATACTACTTTTCTATTGACAAAGAGATGTTTTATTCACCAACATTATGTGTTATGAATAATCTTATCTCTCTACCGCGTGCGGAGACAACAGGCGAATTAGCAGACGTAAAAGCAATGAAATCCGCATACTCTATTGCATATGGAGATAAAAGAAATTTTACGGCATATATTGTAGCCTATAATTCCGGCGGCAATATAATAAATATTGAAAAGCGCGGCTTATCCTTTGACAGCTTAAACAGGCAAATTGACCTTAGCACAGACGCGGCGGAAACGGCAGACAGTATTAAAATTTTCTTTTGGGCGGATAATTCTATTACACCCATAGCAAACATGATAGAAATTAAATGATATAAATTAAAAACAGGAGGACATACAATGGCAAAGAAACCAATAGCACTAATAATAATGGACGGCTACGGCATAAACAAAGAAACAGAAGGCAACGCGATTGTCGCGGCAAAAAAGCCTAACCTTGATAAATACATGGCTCAGTACCCAAATACACAGCTAAGCGCAAGCGGACTTGACGTTGGACTTCCAGACGGTCAGATGGGTAACAGCGAGGTAGGTCATACAAACATCGGCGCGGGACGCGTCGTATACCAGATGCTTGTTAAGATTACAAAAGACATTAACGAGGGTAAAATTAATGACAATGTGGCTATATCAAACGTGATGGACGCGGCAAAGGCAAACGGAAAATCCCTGCACCTTATGGGACTTCTATCAAACGGCGGTGTACACAGCCATAACGAGCATCTTTACGGACTTTTGCGCATGGCAAAGAAAAAGGGAATAGAGAACGTGTATATCCACACATTCCTTGACGGACGTGACGTTCCGCCGACATCAGGTGTTGAATTTATGAAAGCGCTTGAAAATGAAATTAAGGAAACAGGCGTTGGAAGCGTTGCTACAATTATGGGAAGATTTTATGCGATGGACAGAGACAACGCTTGGGACAGAGTTGAAAAAGCCTATAACGCGATGGTTAAAGGCGAGGGTAACAGGGAGACAAATTCAGTTGAAGCAGTAAGGCATTCATACGAAAATGACGTCACAGACGAATTTGTAGTTCCGACTGTTGTTGACCCCAACGGTATGATAAAAGAAGGGGACAGCGTTATATTCTTTAACTTCCGCCCCGACCGCGCAAGGCAGATTACGAGAACGTTTGTTGACCCTGACTTTGACGGATTTAAGAGAGATTATTTCCCCGTGAATTTTGTCTGCATGACTCAGTATGATGAGTCTATGCCAAACGTGTCTGTTGCTTATCCGCCTGAATCGCTTGAAATGACCTTCGGTGAATACATCAGTAAAAAAGGACTGACTCAGCTTAGAATTGCGGAAACTCAAAAGTACGCGCATGTTACATTCTTCTTTAACGGCGGCGAGGAAAAGCAGTTTGAGGGAGAAAGTAGAATACTGATAAAATCGCCCGATGTTGAAACCTTTGACATGAAGCCTGAAATGAGCGCGTATGAAGTTACCGACGCGGTTGTTGACGCGATAAACGCGGATAAATTTGACGTAATTATACTTAACTACGCAAATTGCGACATGGTAGGACATACAGGTATCATGGACGCGGCAGTTAAAGCGGTTGAGGCGGTTGATGAGTGCGTGGGAAGAATGGTTGACGCGCTTCTTGCAAAGGGCGGTCAGGCTATTATCACCGCTGACCACGGTAATGCCGATTGTCTGATAGACCCTGACACAAAAGCGATGTTTACGGCTCATACGACAAACCCTGTTCCGATGATTCTTATCGGCGCGGGCGATGTTAAGCTGAAGACGGGCAGACTTTGCGACCTTTGCCCGACAATGCTTGACCTTATGGGACTTGAAAAGCCTGAGCAGATGACAGGCGAAAGCTTAATTGTAAAATAAATTACAATCTAAATGTATACGAAAATACCTTCGGTTTATTTTTCCGAAGGTATTTTTTGAGTACTAATTTTTTTGATACAGTCCTGACAAGTATATTTATCTTTAAAAAGGATACTGCCTTTTTTCAGTTCTTCCTTTCTTAAAATATTATGTACTTAATTTAAGTGCATAATAACATTATAACACATGTTAATGATAAAATATATTTAAAATTTACTAAAATTTCAATTTTTTTCAAGGAGTTATTTATGTGATTAAAAAAAACACTCCGACAAGGGCGATTTCCCAAGCCGGAGCGTAATTTTATTAAGCGCTGGTGGACGCTTTTTGTGGCTCGTAACTATTCATTTTACCGGACTTTTTACCGTTGGCAAAAAGTTTCGCATTTCTGCGGTAAATAAACAGCTACAATGGAGCTAACGAGCGGAGTCGAACCGCCGACCTCTTCATTACCAATGAAGTGCTCTGCCTACTGAGCTACGTCAGCATTATTACATCTATATATTAAATATATTACTGCCACATTTCATTATCTTTTAAATAACTATAATATTATATTATACGACAAAGTGTTTGTCAATACCAAGATACAATTTTTTCTACTTGTTATTATAATAAATATATTGTATAATATTCTCAGGAAGTGAGAATAATGAAAAAATTTTTAATATCTTTATTTATTATTATATGCGCCGCTCAAAGTGTATTTGCGGCGAATGATACAGATAATATATCAGTATACATGAACGACGAAAAGATGCAGTTTGAGCAGCAGCCTATAATCATAAATGATTCCACGCTTGTTCCTTTCCGCGCGATATTTGAAAAGCTTGATATGACAGTGCAATGGTTTGAATCGGACAAGCGAGTTACGGCGCAGAAGGAAGATTTGGCAATAACGCTTTTTATCGATAGATTAGATATGTATGTGAATGACACCGTAATCGAACTGGAAACTCCGCCGATGTTATATAAGAATTCCACATTTGTGCCGCTGCGCGCAATTTCGGAGGCTGCCGGCGCGAAGGTAGACTGGGATAAAGATACCCGTTCCGTCATAATAACGGCAGAGGAAAGCGAGTTTGAAAATTGGGCAAAGCAGGTTTTGATTCTTACAAATAACGAGCGTGCGCAACACGGTCTGAAAGCGCTAAAATGGGACGACTCGCTTGCTAAGCTTGCGAAACTGCACTGTCAGGACATGATTGAGCGGAATTTCTTCTCGCATAATAATCCTGACGGAGAAACACCTTTTGACCGAATGAAAAAAGCGGGAATATTATACTGGTCGGCAGGTGAGAATATTGCTGCCGGACAATATTCTCCGGAGGCGGTTGTTGAATCATGGATGAACAGCGAGGGACATAAGAAAAATATCTTAAATCCCGATTTTGCCTATCTCGGTGTAAGCGTTGTCAAAGGCGGAAATTACGGAATTTACTGGGCGCAGGAATTTGCGCGGCTAAAGGAAACAATGTAATAAAAAAATAATATTTATACTATTGACACAAACTATTAATAGTGGTAGTATTATATTAATATAAATAAAAGGCAAGATAGAGGTGCGTTTTTATAAGAGTAGATATGCGGAGGTATGCAGTTGCCTATGAAGTACGTCGAAAGGATAAAACGCCGAAGTTTTGATATGATTGCACATGTCTTTGCTGGGCATGCCGTAAACAGCGGTATGACTGTCATCGTAAGGTGGGGAGCTATCGTCTGTTTCATTAAGCAAACACGGCAGTAGTTTCTGACTACTGCTTTTTTACTATTTAAAAACAAAGGAGTGTCTCAGAATGAAAGACAATTATAAAGTAGGAATTATAGGAGCAACAGGTATGGTTGGTCAGCGTTTTATAACGCTTCTTCATGACCATCCATGGTATACGATTGAAGTGCTTGCCGCTTCACCAAGAAGTGCGGGCAAAACATACAAAGATGCCGTTGGCGCGAAGTGGGCTATGGATGAAGAGATTCCCGCAAGCGTGGCTGACATGGTTGTTATGAACGCGACTGACGACGTTGAAAAAATCGCGGGTATGGTTGATTTCGTATTCTGCGCGGTTGATATGAACAAGGATGAAATTAAGGCTCTTGAGGAAAGATACGCAAAGGCTGAATGTCCTGTAGTTTCAAATAACTCGGCTCACCGTCATACTCCGGATGTTCCGATGATTATCCCTGAGATCAATCCTCAGCATCTTGAAATAATCCCCGCGCAGCGCGAAAGACTTGGCACAAAGAGAGGATTTATAGCGGTAAAGTCAAACTGCTCATTACAGTCATATCTTCCTGCAATGGCTGTTATAAACATGAAATACCCTATAGACCATGCGCTTGTTACAACATACCAGGCAATTTCCGGCGCGGGCAAGACTTTTGAAACATGGCCTGAAATGGTTGATAATCTTATTCCGTATATTGGCGGCGAAGAGATGAAGTCGGAAGTTGAGCCAAATAAGGTGCTTGGAAAAATTGAGGGTAAGGAAATTGTTCCGTCAAACGCTCTTTCAATCGAATGCCAGACATACAGAGTTCCCGTTTCAAACGGTCATACAGCGGCTATTTTCTTCTCATTCAAAGACAGTGCAAACAAGCCTTCTATAGAAGAAATTGAAAAAATGTGGGCTGATTATTCGGGCGAGCCGCAGAAACTTAATCTTCCGCACGCTCCGAAGCAGTTTATCCATGTTCATACCGAAAAGGATGAGCCTGACCAGCCTCAGATAAAAACAGCAAGAGAAATCGACGGCGGTATGGCTATTTCATGCGGACGTTTAAGAGAATCGACACAGTATGATTATAAGATGGTTTCTATGAGCCATAACACATTAAGAGGCGCGGCAGGCGGCGCGGTTCTTTTGGCAGAACTTTTGACAGCAAAGGGTTATATGGATTAAATTAAGGAGGCTATTATTATGGCAAAGGTATTACCTTTTACAGGTTCGGGTGTTGCTATTGTAACACCGTTTGACGGATTTAAAACGAACTATGACGAACTTGGAAATTTAATTGAATATCACATTGAAAATAAAACAGACGCGATTATCATTTGCGGCACAACAGGCGAGGCATCAACAATGCCGGACGCGGAGCATCTTGCCGCAATTAAATACACAATAGAAAAGGCGGCGGGCAGGATTCCTGTTATTGCGGGCACAGGCTCAAACGATACGGCTCATGCCATTGAACTTACAAAAAAAGCGGAAGAACTGGGCGCGGACGGAATACTTTCAGTAACTCCATATTATAATAAAACCACACAAAAAGGTCTTACTGCTCATTTTACGGCTATAGCTAACTCAGTAAAAATTCCGGTGATTCTTTATAATGTTCCGTCAAGAACAGGCATGAGTATCGCTATCGACACTCTTAAGGAACTTGCAAAGGTTGATAATATTGTCGCTGTTAAAGAGGCAAGCGGAAATATCAGCTATATGGCAAAAGTGGCGGCGGAAATTCCGGAACTTTACATTTATTCGGGAAATGACGATATGATTGTTCCGACACTTTCACTTGGCGGAAAGGGCGTTATATCGGTTGTCGCAAATATTCTTCCTCAGGAAACACACAATATATGCGAGTATTATTTTAATGGTGAAACAGAAAAATCAAGAGATTTACAGCTTAAAATGCTTGATTTAATCAATAATTTATTTATTGAAGTAAATCCTGTTCCGGTTAAAACAGCTATGAATCTTCTTGGATTTAGAGCAGGTAATCTTCGTATGCCGCTTGTTCCGATGGACAGCGCAAATCTTGAAAAACTTAAAAAGTCTATGACAGACTTTGGTATGAAACTAAAGTAAAGGAGAAAACTAATGACAAAAATTATTATGAACGGTTGTAACGGCAAAATGGGGCAGGTTATAACGCGTCTTGTCAATGAGGACGACACATGTGAAATTGTGGCGGGATTTGACGTTAATGACGCGATTGAAAACCCGTATCCCGTATTTACAAATCCGGATGAGTTTACAGGTGACGCGGACGTCGTAATTGATTTTTCACATCCGTCGGCGCTGACAAATATTTTAAATTATTGTAAAAAAAGAAAAATACCTGTTATTCTTGCAACAACCGGTTTTACAGATGAGCAAAAACAAGAATTTGCGGAAGCGTCAAAGGAAATTCCGGTTTTCTTTTCCGCAAACATGAGTCTTGGAATAAATCTTCTTATCGCTCTTGCAAAAAAGGCGACAAAGCTTTTGGAAGGTAATTTTGATATAGAAATTGTTGAGCGTCATCATAATCAGAAAATTGACGCGCCTTCGGGAACAGCGCTCGCGATTGCGGACGCTATTGATGAGACACTTTCTTTCCCTGCCGAGTATGTCTATGACAGACACGCGGTACGCAAAAAGAGAAAAAAAACCGAAATAGGTCTTCATGCCGTGCGCGGCGGCACAATCGTTGGTGATCACGATATTATTTTCGCCGGTAATGATGAGGTTATAGAACTGAAGCACAGCGCACATAGCAAAGAAGTATTTGCTGTCGGCGCGGTTAAGGCGGCAAAATTTATTACAGATAAACCTGCGGGTATGTATAATATGAATGATATTATAAGTAATTTATAATATATATTTTCTTCTAAGAAAAAGCTGTTTTAAAAACAGCTTTTTTTGTTTGCGAAATTATATAACGTCTTGACACATCTTTTATATTGATTTATACTATAGCTATAGTAACAAAGGAGGATTGTGATGAAATTACCTGAAAAATTTGAAATCCGAATGAATAAAATGCTTGGAAATGAGTATTCGTCGTTTTTAAATGCCATGGAGGAAACACCTGTTTTTACGGGTATACGCATAAATTCTTCAAAAATCGGCGCAGAAGAAGCCGTATTAAAGGAATTTGGAGATTTGGAAAAAGTACCGTGGTGTGAAAACGGATATTATATTGACAAATCACAAATTTCCGGAAATCATCCGTATCATATGGCGGGACTTTTCTATTTTCAGGAACCTTCCGCTATGTCGGCTGTGTCAGCCCTTCCAATTAATGAAGATGATTATATTCTTGACTTATGCGCCGCTCCCGGCGGAAAATCAACACATGCGGGCGCGTTTTTATCAAACCGCGGTCTGCTTGTCGCCAATGAAATTGTGAGAAACCGCGCGAATATTCTTTCTGATAATATAGAACGGTTTGGTTTAACTAATACAATAGTCACAAATGAATCACCACAAAAATTAGCTGAAAAATATCCGCATTTTTTTGATAAAATAATTGTTGACGCTCCATGCAGCGGTGAAGGAATGTTTAGAAAAGAACCGCAGGCTGTTGAGGAGTGGAGCGTTGAACATACGCGTTCATGCGCGCTGCGGCAGCGTCATATTTTGGATTCGGCGATGAAAATGATAAAAGGCGGCGGTTATATAGTATACTCAACCTGCACGTTCGCGCCGGAGGAAAATGAACAGATATGCGCGTATATGCTGGGAAATTATAATGTGGAGTTAGTAACTCCTCAAAAACTTTGCATGCTGTCGGAAGGAAAGAATGAATGGTCTTTATCAGATTCAGATGTAACTTTCTCCCGCCGGATTTTCCCTCATAAGCATAAGGGTGAAGGACATTTTGTCGCACTGTTTCATTATCTCGGAAGCGAGGAATTTTCCCTAAAAACAAAAAATATAAAACAAGCTGATGATACTCTATATCGTAAATTTGAAAAGGAATTTTTAAATATTACTCTTAATGGTGATTTTATGCTCTTTGGAGAGAATTTATATCTTAAGCCTAAAAATATTGACATTGATAAAATCAAGGTTTTGAGGGCGGGACTTCATCTTGGAATATATCGAAAAAATCGCTTTGAGCCTTCTCACGCGTTATGTTTGGCGCTCAAAAAAGAGGATTTTAAAAATTCAATTAATTTTACATGCGATAATATTCAGTTGAAAAATTATCTTATGGGCGGTATGCTTGAATATGATAAAAACGGTTGGTGCGCGGTTATGGCGGACGGTTTCCCGATTGGGTGGGGAAAAGCCTCGCAAGGCGCGCTCAAAAATCATTTTCCCAAACACCTAAGATTAAAAAAATAACTATGTAAATAGTCAAAGGAGATAAATTATGAGGCTTTTTGAATCGGAAAGAAAGGTTATGGAAGTTCTGTGGAGGGAAGGCAGCCTGACTGCCGGCGAAGTCGCAAAAATCCTTAGCCTTGATATTGGATGGAATCGAAACACTACGTATACTGTTATTAATAAGTGTATAAAAAAAGGATATATATCGCGCGGAAGCGAAAAATTTCTATGCTCTCCCGTGCTTTCCAAGGAACAGGCGCAATCTGATGAACTTTCAGAATTAATGAAAAATTATTTTGATAATTCCCCTGTAAAATTGTTTTCGTTTTTATCAAAGAAAACTCACAGACAGGAATTAAAGAAAATGAAAAAAATAATTAAAAATAAACTGGAATAAAAGAAAATCAATCCTCTTTCAAAACATTGGCAAAAATAAAAATTGATATATAAAGAACAAATAAAATGATTAGTTTTTGTGCAAAAGGAAGAATTAATAATAAAATGATACAAATTTAACAAATGCACTTGTATATTTTATCATTTTGAGGTAAAATATATATGAATAGGCATATATATGTCTACTTAAAAGATAAAAATATATATTTTTTTAGGAGGAATTTTAAAATGGCAGTTAAAGTTGCGATTAATGGATTCGGACGTATCGGACGTTTGGCATTCAGACAGATGTTCGGCGCAGAGGGTTATGAAGTTGTTGCTATCAATGACCTTACAAGCCCAAAGATGCTTGCTCATCTTTTGAAGTATGACTCATCACAGGGTAAATACGAAAAGGCTGACAAGGTAACAGCAGGTGAGGATTCAATCACTGTTGACGGTAAGGAAATTAAGATTTACGCATTCCCTGACGCTAATAATTGTCCTTGGGGACAGCTTGATGTAGACGTTGTTCTTGAATGTTCAGGTTTCTATACATCAAAGGACAAGGCTCAGGCTCATATCAACGCAGGCGCGAAGAAAGTTGTTATTTCAGCACCGGCAGGCAACGATCTTCCAACAATCGTTTATAATGTAAACCACAATACATTAAAGGCTGACGATAAGATTATTTCAGCTGCTTCATGTACAACGAACTGCTTGGCTCCTATGGCTGACGCGCTTAATAAGTACGCTCAGATTCAGTCAGGTATCATGTGCACAATTCACGCTTACACAGGCGACCAGATGACTCTTGACGGTCCTCAGAGAAAGGGCGATTTAAGACGTTCAAGAGCTGCCGCTGTTAATATCGTTCCTAACTCAACAGGTGCTGCAAAGGCTATCGGTCTTGTAATTCCTGAACTTAACGGTAAGCTTATCGGCGCTGCTCAGAGAGTTCCTACTCCGACAGGTTCAACAACAATACTTACAGCAGTTGTTAAGGGTAATGATGTTACTGTTGACGGTATCAACGCTGCAATGAAGGCTGCTTCAAACGAATCATTCGGCTACAATGTAGATGAAATCGTTTCATCAGATATTGTTGGTATGAGATTTGGTTCATTGTTTGATTCAACTCAGACAATGGTTGCTCCTATCGGCGATGGTCTTTATGAAGTACAGGTTGTTTCTTGGTATGATAACGAAAACTCATACACATCACAGATGGTTAGAACAATTAAGTATTTTGCAGAACTTGCATAATTGAAAAGTTGATATTAAAAAACGGATTGCTTTTGCAGTCCGTTTTTTTCGCATGGCATAATATTGATGTTTTATTTATCCTTTCGTATTAATAAGTTTATTATATTTCATAAATTGTTTTTATAAAGATTTAGCTATTCAAGATAAAATTATTTTTTATAAATTACATATTCACAATTTTACAGATTTGTGATAAAATATATTCCAAAGTATATAATGGAGAGAAAAAGATATGAAAATAGCAATAATTGGTTTAGGTTTAATAGGCGGTTCAATCGCGCGCAGATTGCGTGGCTTTCATGAATGTACTATTGCCGCGTATAACAGAACCGCGGAAACGCTTCTTCTCGCGAAGCAAGACGGTGTAATTGACGAAGGTTTTGCAGATCCCGGCGAGGCAATGGACAATGCAGACCTTATAATTCTTTGCCTGTATCCGCAACTTAATGTAAATATAATACGCGATAATTTGTCGCATATCAAAACGGGAGCAATAATAACGGATGTTTCAGGCGTTAAAAGTTTTATGGTGAAAGAACTTGAAAAAATATTGCCTAACGATGTGGATTTCATAGGCGCGCACCCGATGGCGGGACGTGAAGTGGGAGGATATAAAAGTTCGACTGACACGCTTTTTAACAAGGCCTCATTTCTTATTACTCCAACCCAAAAAAACAAGCCTGAAAACATTGCCATTATCAGAGAACTGGCGGAATATATTGGCTGCAAGCATGTTGTCATGACAACTCCGGATGAACATGATGCTGTTATCGCGTATACGAGCCAACTTATGCACGTTGTAGCGGTGGCTTTATGTGACAGTCCCATGATTGAGCGCTCAAGATATTTCAGCGCGGGCAGTTTGAGAGACTGCACCCGTGTAGCGATTATTAACGCGGAGATGTGGAGCGAGTTGTTTACTGAAAATAAGGATGCGCTGGTTGACAGAATTACGGAAATGCAGGAAAGTCTTGAAAAAATCAAACAGGCGACTGCAAACGGAGACCGCGCAGAACTTGAAAAAATTATGAAACACGCGACTGAACAAAAAATAAAGTGGCTTATGGAATAGTGAACATAACACAATTACCTTGTAACAGAAGTTATGTATTTTATAAATAGACAATAAGGAGAATAATTATGCCGAGAAATGATAAGGAAACAGAGGGTTTAACTCTTTTGGGCAACAAAAAGACAGTTTACAAAGACACTTATGCCCCCGAGGTTTTGGAAACATTTGTAAATAAACACCCTGACAACGATTATATGGTTACATTTGACTGTCCCGAATTTACGTCGCTTTGTCCAATTACCGGTCAGCCGGATTTCGCGAAAATTAAAATAAACTATATACCGAATATTAAAATGGTTGAGTCAAAATCATTGAAACTATATCTTTTTAGTTTTCGCAATCAGGGCGATTTCCATGAGGATTGCGTTAATATAATAATGAAAGACCTTGTAAAACTGATGGAACCCAAATATTTAGAGGTTAAAGGCATTTTTACTCCGCGCGGCGGTATTGCGATTTATCCGTTTGCGAATTACGGTGAGAAAGGCACAAGGTATGAAAAAATAGCCGAGGAACGACTGTTCAATAGCTTGACTGAATAAAATCGCCCGTTTTGCCGCCCTGTTTAGCGCTTGGAATATCTTAGTTATGTCCGTGCGCTTTAAATCGGCAATATGAACGATTTTCTTTTGGTCTTAGAAAGAAGAAAGGTGAAAGAGATATGAAAAACAATAGAAAAGTAATTGTTGTATTATCAGGCGGTCAGGATAGTACAACTTGTCTGTTTTGGGCAATAGACAGATTCGGAAAGGAAAATGTGTCCGCTGTAGGTTTCGACTACGGTCAGCGTCACAAGACTGAACTGCAATGCGCGCGCGATATATGTAGTGAAACAGGGATTGAATATGAGGTGATACCCACTCCCATTATAAACCAACTCAGCGCAAATTCTCTTACGCGCGAGGATATTCCTGTTGAAGAAAAAAAACCTGAGGGAGCGCCGCCGAATACATTTGTTGAGGGCAGAAACCTGTTGTTTTTGAGTTACGCGGCTATTTACGCAAAAACTCACGGCGCGACAGACCTTGTAACCGGTGTATGCGAAACAGATTTTTCGGGTTATCCCGACTGCCGCGATATTTTTATCAAATCGCTTAACGTGACGCTTAATTTAGCGATGGATTATAATTTTGTTATTCATACTCCGCTTATGTGGATAAACAAAGCGCAAACATGGAAAATGGCGGATGATTTAGGCGTGCTTGATATTATTTATAATAAAACTCTGACGTGTTATAACGGTGTAAAAGGTGAAGGCTGCGGTCATTGTCCCGCGTGCGAGTTAAGACGAAACGGTTATAAACAATTTTTGGAGGATAAAAAATGTACGAGGTAAAAAAAAGACTTGAAATCAGCGCGGCGCATAAGCTGTCGCTTGATTATGACTCAAAGTGTACAAATCTGCACGGACATAATTGGATTATTGACGTGTATTTAAGAAGTAAAACTCTTGATAAAAACGGTATGATAATGGATTTTACACACATCAAAAAGAAAATAAACGATAGATTTGATCATAAGATTATAAATGAAGTGGTGGATTTTAATCCGACCGCGGAAAATATTGCAAAATTTATTTGTGATGAGTTGCAGCCGTACTGTTATCGTGTGGACGTTCAGGAGAGTCAGGATAACACGGCAAGCTATATAAAATAAAAAAGCCATGTGAGGCAAAATTTCGCGCGACTTGATTTCCGCGCTACAATTTATCAGTAAAGGGTAATAATTAAAATGATAAAAACAGAAAATCTTTCTTTTATTTATCGTGATACGGACGATGAAAACGGCACGATAAAAGAGGAGGAAGTTTTAAGAGATATAAATTTGAATATAGAAAAAGGCTTATTTACTGCTATTTTGGGGCATAATGGCAGCGGAAAATCGACATTGGCGAAGCATTTTAACGCTATACTTTTGCCATCGGGCGGTAAGGTGTACATAAAAGGACTGGACACCGGTGATGAAAATGCCGTTTTTGACATACGTCAGTCGGCGGGAATGGTCTTTCAGAATCCCGATAATCAGATAGTGGCGGCAGTGGTAGAGGACGAGGTGGCATTTGCCCCTGAAAATCTCGGAGTTGAGCCAAAAGAAATACGTCGCCGCGTGGATGAGTGTCTTAAAGTTGTCAATATGACGAAGTTTGCAAAAAGTTCGCCATCAAAGCTTTCGGGCGGACAAAAGCAGAGAATAGCTATAGCTTCGGTATTGGCGATGAATCCTGAAATACTTATACTTGACGAGCCGACCGCTATGCTTGACCCTGTGGGAAGAAGTGAGGTTATGAGGACGATAAAGACGCTTAATAAAGACAGGGGAATAACTGTTATTCTCATCACTCATTATATGGACGAGGCGGCGGAAGCGGACAGAACTATTGTAATAGATAGTGGACGAATTGTGCTTGACGGCGCGCCCAAAGAAGTTTTTTGCAATGTGGAGCAAATAAAAGCGCTCGGTCTTGACGTTCCTCAGGTTACCGAACTGGCATATGAACTTAAAAAGCTTGGAATCCAAATCAGTAATGATGTTTTGACGGTGGACGAGTGCTTTGAAGAACTTGTAAAAGCTTTGGGAGGTGCTGCATTGTGATAAAAATTGATAATGTAAATTATGTTTATCAGCAGGGAATGCCGTTTGAACGTCAGGCGCTTTTTGATATTAATATTGAAATTCCCGACGGTTCTCTGACTGCTCTGATAGGTCATACAGGCAGCGGAAAGTCAACGCTTATACAGCATTTAAACGCGCTTATTAAACCGACGTCGGGAAAAATCACAATAGATGATGTGAATATAACAGATGCAAAAACAGATTTAAAACTTATCCGCCGCAAGGTAGGGTTGGTTTTTCAGTATCCAGAGCATCAGCTTTTTGAGGAGACCGTTTATAAGGATATTGCGTTTGGTCCGAAAAATATCGGTCTTGATGAGAATGAAATTGATGAAAGAGTTCGTCTGAGCGCGGAAGCGGTCGGACTTAAGGAAAAATATCTTGACCGTTCTCCGTTTGAACTTTCCGGGGGACAGAAAAGACGCGTGGCAATAGCCGGTGTAATCGCAATGAATCCAAAAGTGCTTATACTTGACGAGCCGACCGCGGGTCTTGACCCGAGGGGCAGAGACAGCATTTTAAATCTTATTAAAAACCTTCATGAGAAAAACCGCGATATGATTATTATATTTGTTTCTCATTCTATGGAGGATGTCGCAAAAACCGCTGAGCATGTGATTGTTATGAACGAGGGCAGAATTGAAACGGAGGGTTCTGTTTCCGAGGTTTTTACAAAGTGTAAGCTTTTGCGCTCTATAGGTCTTGATGTTCCGCAGATAACTCTTCTCGCGGATAAGCTGCGCGCGGCGGGATATGACTTGCCTCGGCATATTTATACCGTTAAGTATGCCGCAAAGGCGATAAAAGAACTTATGGGAGGCGGCGGTGATGTTTAAGGATATAATAATAGGACAGTATGTTCCGGGAAATTCACCTCTGCACAGAATAGCCCCGCCTTTTAAAATAATTCTTATTATATTGTATATAGTGCTTTTATTTATTATAAATAAGCCTTTTTCATACGTCATTTTTACGATTTACAGCGCCGCGCTTATTATTATCAGCGCAGTGCCGCTGAAAATGATATTAAAAGGAATCCGTCCGATGTTGTGGATACTTGTGCTGACAGCAATAATGAATCTTTTAATGACGCCCGGAGAAGCGGTTTTGTCAATTCCTATATTTTCATGGACGCTTAATATAACAAAAGAGGGTATTGAGGCAGGCTGTATAATGGCTGTAAGACTTTTGTATCTGATAATCGGAACATCTTTTCTTACATTGACAACCTCGCCGTTGCAACTTACGGACGGTATTGAAAAACTTCTTAAACCGCTGAATAAAATAAAAGTACCATCGCATGAAATAGCGATGATGATGACGATTGCAATACGATTTATCCCCACTCTTGCGGAGGAAACAGACAAAATAATGAAGGCGCAGACAGCGAGAGGGGCAGATTTTGAAACGGGGAATATAATAAAACGCGCGCGGGCGATGATGCCGCTTTTGGTTCCTTTGTTTGTAAGCGCTTTCCGCCGCGCCGACGAATTGGCAACAGCAATGGAGGCAAGGTGTTACAGAGGCGGTACAAACCGGACAAAGATGACCCAATCTCATATGACGCTGCTTGACTTGAAGGCAGGCATAATATTTGCGGTTGCTGCCGCGGCATTGATTTTGGCAGAATTTTGGGTATAAAGGCAAACTTGAATTTTATTAATGGGAATGGTATAATGAATATTAAAATCGGACTTCAGTTTGACGGTACGAATTATCACGGCTGGCAGATACAGAAAAACGCTGCCACAGTACAGGAAACCGTCAAAAACGCTCTTGAAAAAATCACGGGCGAAAAAATAAACCTTATAGGCTGCGGACGCACGGACGCGGGGGTACACGCGGAGAATTACATATGTAATTTTCATACACTGTCTTCTGTTCCCGCGGAGAAATTTCCGTACGCGTTAAATTCTGTTTTGCCCGATGATATTGTTTGCCTCAGAGCATGTGAAGCAGCGGAGGATTTTCATGCCAATAACAGCGCTGTGAAAAAAAGATATGTTTATAGAATTTTATGCCGTGACTTTCCGGACGCGTTTTTGGGTCGGTATTCGTGGCATTATAAACATCCGCTTTGCGTGGAGAATATGCGCCGCGCGGCTGAAGCGTTTATAGGCGAGCATGATTTTATCGGCTTTGCTTCAAGCGGTTTTTCAGTAGCGACAACAGTCAGAGAAATATATTCTCTTGATGTGACGGAAAATGGGGACATGATAACATTAGACGTTGTCGGAAACGGATTTTTATATAATATGGTAAGGATTATAACCGGAACTTTAGTATCTGTCGGAGGAGGCAAAACAGACGCGCGTGATATGGCGGATATAATAGCTTCGCGTGACAGAAACAGAGCGGGCATAACCGCTCCGCCTCAGGGACTTTGTTTAAGGGAGGTATATTATCGGTGAAGGATAAAAAAGACAGTCTTATAAACGAAGATTCGATTAATGATCTTATCCAATACGCGCAGGAGGAAGAAAAAGAATCATCAGATGATTCAGAGGAAACAAATACTGAGGAAAATGTTTCAAATGAGAAGACAGAGGATAATATTACCGAGCCAAAAAATAAAAAAGAAGAAGATTCAACAAAACACATAAATGAGAATACGAATGAAAAGAAGCGGTATATAATTGAAAATAAAAGAAAAAAACATAGAAAAAGCGGCGGAAAAGGAATATTAATCGGTATTCTGACAGGACTTATTATCGTGATAGTATTTATCGGAATAAACGCTGAGAAAAACGGAGACAATTTATTTTCCGGTATTTCAAAGATTTTTTCGTCTAAGGACAGTTCCGCTTTGCCTACTCCCAGACCCGATTCTGATTATGGCACACAAATTTTGAGCAATACTTTAGTGTCTTTCGACGGCGCGGGAAGTTCTCAATTTGCAAAGTATAAAAAAGGTGTTATATGCGCAAAAATGAATTACATGTCTTATATTAATGAAAGAGGCGAGATTGAGTGGGAAATAACTACGGCTATAGTAGACCCGATACTCGCGGCGGAGGGAGAATATATAATTCTTGCTGAAAAGGGCAGAAATAAGCTGTGTTTATATAACGCGAATAAACTTGTTTATGACGTGAATGACCCTGACACAATAACCGCGGTGAATTTATCTTCTAAAGGAGATGTTGTCGCGGTGACAGCCAAACAGGAATATAAGGGAGGAATCTCCGTTTATAATAAATCGGGAACGCAGATTTTTTCCTGGAGTTCGGGCAGTTACTCGATTATATGCGCGGACATTTCCGCCGCGTCAAGACGTGTCGCGGTTGCTCTTTTAAGCACAGAGAACAACGCGCAGTCTGTAATTCAGCTTTTTAATGTGAATGAGAAAGAAAGTTATTCAAAGATTGATATTGAAAATACAGTCGTATTTGATTTACAGTTTTGCGGCAATACTTTAAATATATTCGGAGATGACCGCATGGCGGGTATTTCCGACAAGGGAAAGGTTTTGTATAATAACACTTTCAGCGGTGTGAAGTTGATTCATTCGGCGATAGATGCAAGCGGAAATATGCTTTTGTCTTTTGACGACGGAAATATGCCAATGATTAATATGTACAATAAAAACGGCGCGCTGAAAGATACAACAGTTCTCGCGGGCGGAGCGGATTTTCTTGATATAAAGGGTAAAAAGGTTCTCTATAATAAGGGCAGGGATATATATTTCGGAAATATAAACTCTAAATCTATGATAAAATATACTTCCGCCATGGACATTAAAAAGCTTATTCTCATGTGTGATAATTCTTTTATTATTATATATTCCAACAGCTTTGAAACTGTGACAGTATAATAGGAGGAATAAAATGAGCATAATACTTGATATTATTTTATTGACGCTTCTTGTAATATCGTTTATAATAGGATATAAGAGAGGTTTTATAAAATCCATATGGAAAATAACCGCTCTTGTGATAACAATCGTTCTTGTTATGGCATTAAAAACACCCGCTGAAAATATGCTTAAGGGAACACAAATGGCAGAAGGAATACATAATTCGATTTCAGAAAAAGTACGCATACCGCAGGGAGGCGGCGTAAACATAGCTGAAACGCTTAATCTTCCGGAATTTATGCAGTCGGCGGTAAATACGCGGCTTAATGGTGAAGAAGGAGTTGTAACTTCTTTAAATCTTACCGCCGCGCAGGTGATTACGGGTATTTCTATAACAATTATAGCGTGCGTGGGACTGTTTGTTATAATACGTTTAATTCTTATGGCGGCTTATATAATAATCAGCGGCACGGCAAAGCTTCCGGTTATCCGCGGAGTAAATAAATTTATCGGCGGTATCTTCGGAGCGGTGAATATGGTGTTTATCATATTCTTGCTGCTTGCGATTGTCTCGCTGTATGCCAGCGCGGATAATAAGCTGTTTGAGATGATAAACGATTCGTATATTGTAAAATATTTTTATAACTATAATATATTACTAAAGTTATTTATGAGAATATAAGGAGGAAAAAAGAAATGTATAGTGACGTAGTTAAAAAAGGTTTGGAAAAAACACCGCATCGCTCGCTTTTCAAAGCGTCGGGTTTTACGGACGAGGAAATAAGCCGTCCGCTTATAGGTGTTGTAAGCGCGAAAAATGAAATTATTCCGGGACATATTCATCTTGATAAAATTGCCGAGGCGGTAAAAACCGGTGTAAGAATAGCCGGCGGAACTCCGATAGAGTTTCCCGCGATAGGTGTTTGCGATGGTATTGCTATGGGACATATCGGTATGAAATATTCTCTTGCCACGCGTGAACTTATAGCTGATTCTATTGAATCTATGGCAATAGCGCATGGTTTTGACGCGCTTGTTCTTATCCCGAACTGTGATAAGATCGTTCCGGGTATGCTTATCGCGGCTGCAAGACTTAATATTCCCGCAATAATTGTCAGTGGCGGACCAATGCTTTCAATGAATTATAACGGTAAATTCCGTGATTTGAATACGGCTTTTGAAGCTGTAGGCTCATTTAAAGCGGGTACTATTGACGAGAATGAACTGCTTAATCTTGAAAATGCGGCTTGTCCGTCCTGCGGTTCGTGTTCGGGTATGTTTACGGCTAACTCAATGAATTGTTTGAGTGAAGTGCTTGGTATGGCTCTTCCCGGAAACGGCACAATTCCCGCTGTTTATTCAGAGAGAATCCGTCTTGCAAAACATGCCGGTATGAAGATTATGGAACTTCTTGAAAAGAATATAAGACCAAGGGATATTATAACTCCCGATTCTATATATAACGCGCTTCGTGTAGATATGGCTCTTGGGTGCAGCACAAACTCAATGCTTCATCTTCCCGCAATCGCGCATGAGGCAAAAGCACCGATTACTCTTGATTATGCTAATGAAATCAGTAAAGAAACACCAAATCTTTGTCATTTAGCACCTGCGGGTGAGCACCATGTACAGGATTTGTACGCGGCAGGCGGTGTTCAGGCGCTTATGAACGAGCTTTCAAAGAAGAATTTGTTGAAGCTTGACACAATAACGGCGACAGGAAAAACACTTGGGGAGAATATCAAGGATTGTGAAGTGCTTGATTATGACGTAATTCGTCCGATAGATAATCCGTACAGTCAGACAGGCGGTATAGCGGTGTTAAAGGGTAATCTTGCACCGGATGGCAGCGTTGTAAAGAGAAGCGCCGTCGCGGAGGAAATGCTTGTGCATGAAGGTCCGGCAAAGGTATTCAACAGTGAAGAAGAAGCTATTGCCGCAATTTACGCTGGTAAAATTGTTAAAGGCGATGTTGTTGTTATCCGTTATGAAGGACCTAAGGGAGGACCGGGTATGCGTGAAATGCTTTCACCGACTTCCGCAATTTGCGGTATGGGTCTTGACAAAGATGTTGCTCTGATTACAGACGGACGTTTTTCGGGCGCGACGCGCGGAGCGGCGATTGGTCATGTTTCGCCTGAGGCTGTCGAAGGCGGTCCTATCGCGTTTGTGCAGGACGGCGATATAATTGCGATTGATATAAATAATTGTCGTATAGATTTAAAAGTAAGTGACAGTGAGATTGCCAAGCGTAAAGAAAATTGGAAGCCTCTTGAGCCGAAAGTTAAGACGGGATATTTAAGAAGATATTCAAAATTGGTTTCTTCTGCGATTCAGGGAGCGGTAATGCTTGACGATTAATATTAAGACAGAATTATCAGAAAGAGAGTACTATATGCAGGATGGAGTAAAACTGGAGCGTAAAACAAAAGAGGAATTGAAGCAAATAGCGCAAGGACTGGATATAGAAAAAATTTCCGCACTGAAAAAAGATGAGATAATAGCTTTGATTCGCGAGAAACGTGAGAAAATGGCTGAGGAAGAAAAGAAAAAAGAACAGCCGAAGAAGCGTGAACGTCCGGCAGATGTTGTTGAGGTGTGCGGTGTGCTTGATGTAATGTCAGACGGATTCGGATTTTTGCGCGTTGAAAATTACATGTCAAGCAAAAATGATATTTATGTTTCGCCCACGCAGATAAGACGTTTTAATTTAAAAACAGGCGATGAGATAGTCGGCGATTGCCGTCCTTCTCAGGATGAGGATAAATATTCTCCGCTGTTGTTTGTTAAAACAATTAATTCAGATTCAATAGATGTCGCGCTTAAGCGTCGTCCGTTTGAACGATTGACGCCGATATATCCTAAGGAAAAATTGTCGCTTGATACGGGTGAACGAGAAAAAAGCGCTTCAAGGCTTATAGACTTGATTTCGCCCATAGGCAAGGGTCAGCGCGGAATGATTGTCGCGCCGCCCAAAGCAGGCAAAACTACTATTATAAAGCAGATTGCACAGTCTATTTCAAAAAATTATCCTGATGTAAAGCTTATTGTGCTTCTAATTGACGAACGTCCGGAAGAGGTTACTGATATAAAGCGTTCAATAGATGGCGAGGTTATTTATTCAACGTTTGACCAGATGCCTGAAAATCATTGTAAAGTTGCCGAAATGGTTCTTGAGCGAGCGTCAAGACTTGTTGAGCAGAAAAAAGACGTCGTAATTCTTCTTGATTCTATAACGCGTCTTGCCCGCGCGTATAACCTGACTGTCACACCAACCGGAAGAACGCTTTCAGGAGGTCTTGACCCTGACGCTCTGTTTAAACCGAAAAAGTTTTTCGGCGCGGCGAGAAATATTGAAGAGGGCGGAAGCCTTACCATTCTTGCAACTGCTCTTGTGGAAACAGGAAGCCGTATGGACGATGTTATTTTTGAAGAGTTTAAGGGTACGGGCAACATGGAATTGAAACTTGACCGAAACCTTCAGGAAAAACGTATTTTCCCGGCGATAGATATTTTGAAATCCGGTACGCGCCGTGAAGAGGATTTATTAACAAACCGTGAAAGGGAGGCAAGTTGGATTATACGCCGTGAAGTCGGAAAGAGCGGTGTGGAATCTGTTGCGCGTCTGATTCAATATCTTCGCAGCACGGCAACTAATGAGGATTTTATTGAATTGATGATAAAAAATTACGGAAAATAATAATTTTAATAAAATCAGCCGTTACCTTTTAGCAACAGCTGATTTTTGTATATTAAAAAGAGTATCAATTAATTACAATATATGTATAAAAAGAAGAAAGTAACCACAATATATGGTATCCGAAAAAAAATATGCAAAAAAAGCGAAAAA
>CAJUEZ010000005.1 GCA_910585485.1 uncultured Clostridia bacterium | reverse complement strand
GCGTCACCTTGCCAAGGTGAACGTCGCGAGTTCGAATCTCGTCTTCCGCTCCATTACAACAAGACAAAAGACGCCAAGAACGTGCGTCTTTTGTTGTTTGTATCAACTCAAAAATGGCGCCATAGCCAAGTGGTAAGGCAGAGGTCTGCAAAACCTTTATTCCCCGGTTCAAATCCGGGTGGCGCCTCCAATAAGAAAGATGCTGCGGCTTAAGAATATGCTTAGGTCGGAGCATTTTTTATCCAATCAAATTTTAGTTTGAAAGTCATTTGTCTTTTTGGTGTAATAGATTATGAAAATAGTAAGAAGAAGTATAATAGTCTTACTGATATTTGTGATAGGAATCTGTGTTATAAACGCGCAGACGGATTTTTTTCTGAATTTGGGAAACTATTTCCCCGTGTTGGAAGAAAAATATCCGCAGATTGTCAGAACTGTTTCTAATTTATCTGAAAGACTATCCTCCGTAACGGAGTTGATACCGTCTCCGTCAGAGATAATAGCGAAAATAAAACATGAAGAAATGCCTATAGACCCGTCTGATGTTGCAGTAAACGCATATATATCAAACAGTCCGATGCTGTCTTTTTACCCGAAGGAAAATATTAGTATAATAGTAGATTATGATGAAGTAAAAGTATTCGGAATTGTCGTTTCAAAAAATAAGTCTAACCTGATAGCAGCGTTCACCGATGAAAATGGCGAATCTATAAAACAGGAATCAATATCGGCTGACTCACACAATGAATTTAATAAGACAATAAAGATTCCGGAAACTGAAAATTTAACAATGGATCTTGCGATATATACCGGAAGCAAGCCTTACGGACAGTTTGAAAGCTGGGTGTATAATTATATTAAGCTTGTCAAAACTCCGGACGGCGGTTGGGAATTAGACCAATCGCCTGTATATGAGCATAATAAGCGCATGTATGAAAAGGATAAGTCAATAAGTGAGGCTTTAAAGAGTACAGCCGCTATTCAGTCGTCCAATAACAATGTTATATCAATCGCTCAGCAGCTTACAGAGGGTATCGAAGATGATTATAATAAGGTTTTGGCTCTTCATGACTGGATATGCTCATATATGTATTATGATGAGGATAGTCTTAACAGCGAGGATACTCCGCCGTATTATCCCACAGATATTTTAAAGACAAGGAAAGCTGTTTGTCTGGGATACGCTACTCTTATGGCATCGTTGTGCAGAAGTATTAATATTCCGTGTAATGTTGTTTCGGGATACGCTTTAGGTAATATAGGAGTGGATCAGAATACTTCCTGGACAGAGGAAACTATTGCGACTACCGAACAGAATCACGCTTGGAACGAGGTGTATATTGACGGCAGATGGATGATTGTTGATACTACATGGGATTGCCCCAATAAGATAGTTAATGGAGAGATGGTGTCGGACTCGGATATATCTCATATTTATTTTGACGCGAATATACAATTTTTCTCGAATAATCACAAGATTTTAGAATATATGAAAAGAAAATAAAGTTAGTATATTATATTTTACGGTCCGCCTTTGCAGCGGACTGTTTTTTTTGATGATATTAATGTGGGAAAACGCTTGTTTTCAAGTGTTAATATATGTTGACTTTACAGGTATTTTTTGATAAAATTATAATGTGAAAGTCTGAATAAAATTGCCCGTATTGCCGCCTGAACTGACGGAGCGGTATCAGCATACGGCGCCCAACCGTTTTGGCGGCAATCTGAACGATTTTTTTCAGCGTTTAAATTTTCGATTTTTCTAAGAAAGGCAGGAAATAATTATGAGTAAACCTAAAGTTGCGCTTGTTATGGGATCGGATTCTGATTTCGACAGGCTCAAAGGCTGTATTTTAAAGCTAAAGGAATTTGATATAGAGGTTGATGTGAACGTTATATCCGCACACAGAACGCCCGATAAGGCGGCGGAGTTTGCAAAGAACGCGGAAAATAACGGAATCGAGGTTATAATTTGCGCGGCAGGCATGGCGGCGCATTTGGGTGGTGTTATAGCGGCGCATACGGTTGTGCCCGTAATCGGTATTCCGATTAAGTCCACGCTTGACGGTATGGACGCGCTTTTGGCGACTGTACAGATGCCTCCTGGTATACCTGTTGCAACAGTCGGCATTGACAACGGTACAAACGCAGGTATTTTGGCGGCGCAGATTTTGTCGCTTAAATATGGTTATCTCAGGGACGAGCTGAAGGTTGCTAAGACGAAAATGGTTGACGGAGTTATGAAAAAGAACGAAAAGGTTAAACAGATGGCAGCACAGCTGTAAAACGATAAAATAACAGAGACTAATTACAAAAAAGGAGATATAACTATGAGTGAAAATGCGTACAAAAAGGCGGGCGTAGACGTTGAGGCAGGCTACGAGTCGGTAAGATTAATTAAAGACGACGTTAAGAAAACGGCAATTGAGGGCGTTTTGGGCGGAATAGGCGGCTTCGGCGGTCTTTTCGAGCTTCCCAAGGGCTATGAAAACCCCGTGCTCGTGTCGGGCACGGACGGCGTGGGAACAAAGATAAAAATTGCGTTTTTAATGGACAAGCACGACACAATCGGTCAGGACTGCGTGGCAATGTGCGTAAATGATATTGCGTGCTCCGGCGCAAAACCGCTGTTCTTTTTGGACTATCTCGCAATAGGCAAAAATTATCCGGAAAAGGTTGCAAAAATCGTTAAGGGCGTTGCGGACGGCTGTGTAAAGGCAGGCTGTGCGCTTGTGGGCGGAGAGACCGCGGAGCACCCCGACCTTATGCCTGAGGACGAGTATGATTTGGGCGGTTTCAGCGTGGGCATTGTTGAAAAGAGCAAAATCACCGATGGCGAAAGAGCGGCTGAGGGTAATGTGCTTATCGGTATCGCGTCGAGCGGTGTTCATTCAAACGGTTACTCGCTTGTAAGAAGCGTTTTCGGTCTTAACAAAAGCGACAGAAAGGCGAAAAAGGTTCTTAATACATATTCGGCGGAGCTTGGCAAAACAATCGGCGAGGAGTTACTCACTCCGACAAGAATTTACGTTAAACCGCTTTTAAAGCTCATTGACGAGGTAGGCATTAACACCGTTTCGCATATCACGGGCGGAGGTTTTATCGAGAATGTTCCGCGTATGCTCCCCGACGGCTTGAAGGCTGTTATTAAAAAGGGTACATGGGAGGTTCTGCCGATATTTGATTTGATGCAGAAAAAGGCAGGTATTCCCGAGAGAGATATGTATAATACATTTAATATGGGTCTTGGAATGGTTGTCGCTGTTGACGCGGATAAAGCTGACGCGGCGGTTAAGTGCCTTGAGAGCGTGGGCGAAAAGGCATATATAATCGGCGAACTCGTAAAGGGCGAAAAGGGCGTTGAAATAGTAGAATGCTGACTAAATTTGCCAATATCACCATTTTTTGACAAGGGCAGTATATACATACGGCACCTTGTCTGCAAAACGGAAATCTGAACAAATTTTCTTCAGCTGTAGAATTGTGAAAGGATTTATGCAATTATGAAAAATATTGGAGTTTTAATTTCGGGCGGCGGCACGAATTTGCAGGCTTTAATTGACGCGCAGGGAAGTGTTTTGAAATCGGGTAATATTGTGTGCGTATGCTCCAACAGCGCAAACGCGTATGGTCTGACGCGCGCCAAAAATGCGGGTATTGCAACGAGGGTTATCCGCAAAAATGCCGACTGCGGAGGTGACGTGGATAAAATGAACGCGCAAATCTGCGAGTATATGAAGAACATGGGCGTGGACGTTATTGTTTTAGCGGGTTATTTGGGCATTGTCGGAGGTGAGCTTTTAAGCGAATACGAAAATAAGATTGTGAATATTCACCCATCGCTTATTCCGTCATTTTGCGGTGACGGGTTTTACGGCTTGAAGGTGCATGAAAAAGCGTTGGAATACGGCGTTAAGGTCACGGGCGCGACGGCGCATTTGGTGAACGAGGTCGTGGACGGAGGTAAGATTTTAATGCAGAAAGCTGTGTATGTAGAGGACGGCGATACGCCTGAGGTATTGCAGAAACGCGTAATGGAACAAGCGGAGTGGATAATACTTCCGCAAGCAGTTGAAATGGTGTGCTCGGCTGATTAAATTTGCCCATATTACCACTTTTTGACAAGGGCAGTATATACATACGGCACCTTGTCTGCAAAGCGGCAATCTGAACAAATTTTCTTCAGCCGTAGAATTTAGGAGGAATTAAAATGAAAAAAATTGATATTTACGAGGAATTAAAAAATAACGCATATCCGGGACGCGGAATTGTAATAGGTAAATCATCGGACGGAAAGAGCGCGGTGGCGGCGTATTTCATCATGGGCAGATCGGTAAACAGCCGTAACCGTGTGTTTGTTGAGGACGGCGACGGTATTAGAACGCAGGCTTATGACCCGTCAAAGCTTGAAGATCCGCACCTTATAATTTACGCGCCTGTACGCGTTCTTGGCAACAAGACAATCGTGACAAACGGCGACCAGACCGACACGATTTACGATTTAATGAACCAGCAGATGACGTTTGAGCAGTCACTTCGCACGCGCGAGTTTGAGGACGACGCGCCAAACTTCACGCCGAGAATTTCGGGTATTATCAAGGCTGACAACGGTAAAATGAATTACGCGATGTCGATTTTAAAGAGCGCAAACGGCAACCCAAAATCGTGCCAGCGTTACACGTTTTCGTATAAAAACCCGATTGACGGTGACGGTCACTTTATCCACACATATATGGGTGATGGAAGTCCCCTGCCGTCATTTGAGGGCGAGCCGAAATTGGTGGGTATTCCAAACAGCATTGACGAGTTCACGGACGGACTCTGGAATGCGCTTAACGAGGATAATAAGGTGTCGCTGTTTGTGAGATATATCGACCTCGCAACAGGCAAAACACAGACAAAGATTGTTAATAAGAATGTGTGAGTTATATGGAATTTATAAAAAAAGATATTATAAAAGAATTGTCTAATGTCGGTGTTATTTCAAGACAGCTTATAAATCCTGAAAATTCATCAAGCGAACGTGTAACGATTACTGAGGTGCATCTGGAGGCAGGAGCGGTTCAGCCGCGACATATTCATAAAACATCGGAACAGATTTGGTATGCGGTCAAAGGCAAAGGTCAATTATTGCTTGCAGATGACGCTGTTAAAGATTTTAACGCAGGAGATGTTGTGCGTTTTGCAGACGGTGACGCTCATGGCTTGAATAATAATTCGGATACAGAATTTGTGTACATTTCCATAACTTCGCCGCCGATTGATTTCGGATATGCGTATAAGGATAAGAAATGATGGATAAAAGCCGTCCTGCAAAGCGGCTTTAGCCGATTTGGAGGAAGGGGGACCGTCGCCGTAGGCGATGGTGGAAGGTCTAAAAGGAGTAACAAATGCCTAAAAAACCAATTTTATCCTATAAAAACATCAGACAAAATGCGCGGTATCTTAGAAAAAATATGACAAAAGAGGAGAAACATCTTTGGTATGATTTTCTAAGTACCATTAAGCCGAGATTTCAAAAACAACGGGCAATAGGTGAATATATTGCGGATTTTTATTGTCATCAGAAAAAAATTGTGATTGAAATTGACGGTTCTCAGCATTACGAGGACGAATTTGCCGCTTATGATAAAGCGAGAAGTGAGTATTTTAAAACACTTGGAATAAGAACTATACGATTTAGCAACAGAGAAGTTAATCAGAATTTCCGAGCAGTATGTGAATGCATATATAATGAGGTTAATAAATAGACCTTCCACCACTGCTTAAGCAGCGGTCCCCCTTCCTGCGAATTGCCTTCGGCACTTCGCAGGACGGCTAACACCCGCCAGAAAGCAGGAAGAGAGAACAAAGCAAGTATAATGATAAGAAAGGGACGATAAAAATGAACGAAATGCAATTAAAGTACGGCTGTAATCCGAACCAGAAGCCGTCGAGAGTATTTATGGAGAGCGGTGATTTGCCGTTTGAGGTACTTTGCGGAAAGCCGGGGTACATAAACCTTTTGGACGCGCTTAACGGCTGGCAGCTTGTAAAGGAACTCAAGAAAGCGACAGGACTTCCTGCGGCAACGTCGTTTAAGCACGTTTCACCTGCAGGCGCGGCGGTTGGTCTGCCTCTATCGGACACGCTAAAGAAAATTTACTTTGTCGACGATGCGGAACTCACACCGCTTGCCAACGCCTACGCGCGCGCAAGGGGAGCGGACAGAATGTCCTCGTTCGGCGATTTTATCGCGCTATCGGACGAGTGCGACAAGGCAACCGCGCTTTTAATCAAAAAAGAGGTTTCCGACGGCGTAATCGCGCCTGCGTACAGCGACGAGGCTCTTGAAATCTTAAAGGCGAAGAAAAACGGCAACTATAATATTATAAAGATTGACGAAAATTACACTCCTGCCGAAATTGAGCGCAAGCAGGTTTTCGGCGTGACGTTTGAGCAGGGCAGAAACGAGCTTGACATCAATGACGAGCTTCTTTCTAATGTTGTTACAGATAATAAAGTTTTATCCGACACGGCAAAGCGTGACTTGAAAATTGCTCTTATCACACTAAAATACACTCAGTCAAATTCTGTTTGTTATGTAAAGGACGGACAGGCTATCGGTATCGGCGCCGGACAGCAGTCGAGAATACACTGCACGCGTCTGGCAGGAAACAAGGCTGACATTTGGTGGCTGCGTCAAGCTCCGCAGGTTCTCTCATTGCAGTTTGTGGACGGCATAAAGCGCGCGGACAGGGATAACGCGATTGACGTGTATATCAGCGACGAGTATATGGACGTTTTGGCGGACGGCGTTTGGGAAAAGACGTTTAAGGTGAAGCCTGCGGTGTTCACTAAAGAGGAGCAGAGAGCATGGCTTCAGAAGAATACAGATGTTGCGCTCGGTTCGGACGCGTTCTTCCCGTTCGGAGATAATATCGAAAGAGCGAAAAAGTCGGGTGTTACGGTTATCGCTCAGCCGGGAGGTTCGATAAGGGACGATAACGTAATTGAAACGTGCAATAAGTATAATATGGCAATGGCATTTACAGGTATACGCCTGTTCCACCATTAATCTTAAAATTCCATAATTGGCACATTTCACTTTCAAAGGCTCGGGGCAGTACCTGCGTACGGCACCGCTTGCCATTTCAAGCAAACTGCGCCCAATTCTGAAATTTTATTTTAGAGGATAGTCATATGAAAGAAATATTAAAAACAGAGCGTCTTATTTTGCGTGAAATGAAGCAGAGTGACTTTGCGGATATATGCGAGATTTTGCAGGACAGGAAAACGATGTACGCCTATGAGCACGAGTTCTCGGACGAGGAGGCGCAGGATTGGCTTAATAAGCAGCTTGACCGCTACAAAAACGACGGCTTCGGCTTATGGGCGGTGATTTTAAAGTCAAGCGGTGAATTTGTCGGTCAGTGCGGTATCACATGGCAAGACATTGGCGGTGAAAACGTTCCCGAAATTGGGTATCTGTTTAAACGTAAGCACTGGCACAACGGCTATGCTGCAGAAGCGGCAATCGGCTGTAAAAATTACGCGTTTAACTCGCTAGGCTTAGATAAGATGTATTCGATTATCCGCGATAATAATTACGCGTCGCAGAGAGTTGCCGGGCGTAACGGCATGACGGTTGTGAAAACATTTGTAAAGCATTATTACGGAATTGATATGCCGCATTTGGTGTATTGTGTGGAGAAGTAAATAAAATATATAAGTCATTAGGAGGTCAGAATTATGAAAATTTTAGTAATAGGCAGCGGCGGACGCGAGCATGCTATTGTATGGAAAATCGCGCAGTCGCCGAAGGTTGAAAAAATCTACTGCGCGCCGGGAAACGGCGGTATCGCCGACTTAGCGGAGTGCGTGGACATCAATGTGATGGACAAGGAAAAAATGGTTGCGTTCGCGAAGGACAACGCAATTGACCTCGTAATGGTTGCGCCCGACGACCCATTGGTGGACGGCATGGTAGACGCAATGGAGACGGCAGGCATACGCGCGTTCGGACCGCGCGCAAACGCCGCAATAATCGAGGGAAGCAAGGCTTTTTCAAAGGAATTGATGAAAAAATACAATATCCCGACCGCAGGCTATGAGGTGTTTACCGACAGCACTTCGGCGATTGAGTATGTTAAAAAAGGAACATTCCCGACAGTCATAAAGGCTGACGGTTTGGCTCTTGGTAAGGGCGTTATAATAGCGCAGAATTTAAAGGAAGCAGAAGAAGCAATCCATGACATGATTGACGGAGGCAAGTTCGGCAAGAGCGGTGCGCGCGTTGTTATAGAGGAGTTTCTGACAGGTCCCGAGGTCAGTGTGCTTGCGTTTACGGACGGAAAAACCGTCAAGCCGATGGTTAGCGCGCAGGACCACAAGAGAGCATATGACAACGACGAGGGACTTAACACGGGCGGTATGGGTACATTCTCACCGAGCCGTCTTTACGACGACGCAAAGGCGAAGGAGTGCATGGAAAACATATTCCTGCCTACGATTAAGGCGATGCAGAGTGAGGGCAGACCGTTTAAGGGTGTGCTCTATTTCGGACTTATGATGACCCCAAATGGCGTTAAGGTAATCGAATACAACTGCCGTTTTGGTGACCCCGAAACACAGGTTGTTCTGCCGAGATTAAAGACTGACCTTGTTGAAATCATGGAGGCGGTTATTGACGAGCGTCTTGACGAAATTAATATCGAATGGGAGGATAACGCGGCGGTTTGTGTTGTTATGGCGTCGGGCGGTTATCCTGTTTCATATAAAAAGGGATTTGAGATTACTGGACTTGACAATGTGGGTGATTTAACAGTGTTCCACGCAGGTACTGCGGTTAAGGACGGAAAAATCGTAACTAACGGCGGACGTGTTTTGGGCGTTACGGCAGTCGGAAAGGATTTGGACGAGGCGATTAAAAACGCATACGCAGGTGTCAGCAAAATCTCGTTTGAGGGCGAGTTCCACAGAAGCGATATCGGAGTGAAGAAGTATTAAAATATATGAAAGACCGCCTAAAGGCGGTCTCCCATAGAATAACGTATATATGAGTTAGGCGCATTAAAAAATGCGCCATCCGATAAGGACAACGCATAAAAAACACATGTTCTTATCGGTTGCGACGCCAATTAAATATTTTGATAAAGATTATACCAAGCTATTAAAAAACATGCATTTTTCTCAAAACACAAAAAAACTTAGTATAATCCTAAATTTTATTTGATTAACGTCGCAAGAACATTATAGCATATAAAAAATAATTTGTAAAGGGAAATATTATGAAAAGAACTGACTACATATCATGGGACGAGTATTTCATGGGTATAGCGCTTTTATCGGCGCAGAGGTCGAAGGATAGCAACACGCAGGTCGGCGCATGCATAGTAAACCATGAAAACAAGATTTTATCGCTCGGCTACAACGGAATGCCGATAGGCTGTGATGACGACGCTATGCCGTGGGAGCGCGAGGGAAACCCCGTTGACACGAAATACATGTATGTGTGTCATGCGGAATTAAACGCGATTTTAAACCGCAGTTCGGGCTCGCTTGACGGCGCGAAGCTTTACGTTACGCTGTTTCCGTGCAACGAGTGCGCAAAGGCGATTATTCAGTCGGGCATTCGCGAGGTAGTTTATATGTCCGACAAATACTGCGGTGCGGATAATAATACCGCTTCAAAAAAGATGTTCGATATGGTCGGTGTGAAGTATCGTCAATATGAAATGACGGGCAGAAAATTGGAGATTGAACTGTAATGAATAAAAAGACAATTTCAAAAACGAGCCTTTTCTTTTCGGGACTGATTTCCCGAATGGAGGAGAACAGGGACTTTTTCACCGATATAACAATAGACTTCAAATCGGGCACAAAAAGCTTCCCTGCAAAAATCCTGCTTGGCGACAGCATAACGCTTGACTATCAGGCAGTGAAGCGCACGGTTGAGCGTAACGGCTTATGGAACATAATCGCGGAGGAAATGCAAAAATACGACAGCGCGCGGATAATTTACAGTGAGCGTGGAGCGAGAATTGTAATCGAAGCGGACGACAAGCGCGTGAATATGCGCCATGAGGACGTGATGGCGGAGGTAAACAAGACGAGCGTGGTGCAGACGGGACGCGAGTATGTTGTAAACCCTGCCTTGGCTAAAGACTTGCTTACCGAAATCGGTATACTTGCCAAAAACGGCAAGATTAAGAACGATAAAATCCGCAAGTATAATCAGATTGACTATTTTGTAGAGCTGATGCAGGGCGTTTTGAAGGAAATCGGCGATCGTGACGAGTACGTCATTTTTGACGCAGCGTGCGGCAAGAGTTATCTTTCCTTTGTTATGAATTTCTATATGCGTGAGATACTTAAAAAGAAATGCAGATTTATAGGCGTGGATTACAGCGAAACAGTAATTGAAGCGTCAAAGCGCATGGCAAAAAATCTGGGTTACAATAATATGGAGTTTATCAAGGCGGATTTGACGGAATATACGCCGAATGTCCGTCCTGATATTGTTGTGTCGCTCCACGCGTGCGACACCGCAACCGATATGGCGCTCGCTCTTGGAATACGCGCAAAATCGCGCGCTATTATAAGTGTGCCGTGCTGTCATAAGGATATTTTAAAGCAGTATTCGTATGAGCCGTTTGAGCGATTACGCGTCACGGAATTTTAAAGGCGCGTCTTGCCGATACGCTTACCGACGGCATACGCGCGGCGTATCTGGAAAGCGTGGGGTATAAGGTAAGTATGATTGAGTATATCTCACCCTTGGAAACACCGAAAAATATTATGATACGCGCGGTGTACACAGGCAAGCGGAATGAGAAATCGAGACAGGATTATGAAAATTTAAAGAATATGCTGAATGTAAAACCTGCGATAGAGAGATTTTTGGAGGAGTAATTATGGATTTTGAGGAAAAAACAATATCGTCCGAAAGTATTTATGACGGTAAAATCATCAAGGTACGCCGTGAGCAGGTGGAACTTGACGACGGAAGCACGGCAATGCGCGAGCTTATAGCGCATCCGGGCGGTGTCGGCGTGATTGCGGTTGATGAAAACAACGAAGTCTTTATGGTAAGTCAGTACAGGATTGCGGCAAAATCTATGATGCTCGAAATTCCGGCGGGAAAGCTGGAGTACGGCGAGGACCCTTTAGAGTGCGGGAAACGTGAACTTATCGAGGAAACGGGGTATAAGGCGAGCGAGTTCACACACCTTGGCGAATACTACGCAACTCCGGGTTACTGCGAGGAAAAGCTCAATATTTACCTGGCGCGAGGTCTTGAATTTGTCGGTCAGAATCTGGATGAGGGCGAGTTTTTGAACGTAAAAAAATACAGCCTTGACACGCTGTATAAAATGGTTATGGAAAATAAAATTCATGACGCGAAAACGGCGATTGCGATACTGAAAGCAAAGGCAATATTGGGATAGTAAGAGAGAAAGCTGTTCATAATGAACAGCTTTTATTTTTGCTCCTTCTTTTTAATATGATTTCTTAAAACAAGATTGATATACTGGCTAAAGGAACGCTCGTCCTCTTCTGCAAGTTCCTTCACAATTTTTATAATATCATTGTCCAATGTAATACTTACCTTCTCCTTCAAAGGTCTCATGGTATAATCTCCTTTCATATATATGTTATTCTTAAGAGATTATAACATTTTATGCAAAAATATATTGACAAATGGGATAAGATATTATATAATACTACTAACAGGGGAATTGAATGCTGTAGCAGTATATACTTTGTACATTTTTTCCTGTAAAGTATGAGATATACTGCTACCCCCTATAAAAAAATGATACGCGAAAACGTATCATTTTTTTTTAGATATTATGTTGCATTCGGAATGATTGCGTCATGAGTCTTTTCGGTATTTACGGCTTTCCAGCCATACAATCAACACGGACATATCAGACGGTGAAACACCTGATATTCTTGAAGCTTGTCCGAGGGATTTCGGCTGAATTTCATTAAGCTTTTGTCTTGCCTCAAGGCGAAGACCATGTATATCTGAATAATCCTGATTCTCCGGAAGAAGCTTTTCTTCCATTTTTTTAAATTGCTCGACCTGTGCGCTTTGGCGCTTTATATAGCCATCATATTTAAGTTTTATTTCCACCTGCTCGCAAACAGCCGCAGGAAGCGGTTTTCGTGATGTGTCAATTTCCGCGAGCGTTTCATAATTCAACTCGGGACGTTTCAGCATATCGCTCAATTTTATACCTGTTTGCACCGGTGTCGAGTTAAATCTTTCCAAAAGCGGATTGGCGGCTTTTGGAGGTATGACCACGGAAGAAATTCTTTTGATTTCATTTTCCACCATTTCCATTTTTTTGAGGAATTTTTGGTATCTTTCCTCACTGATTAATCCGATTCTATATCCGAACGGTGTAAGACGCTCATCCGCGTTATCTTGCCTTAAAAGCAGACGATATTCCGAGCGTGATGTCATCATGCGATAAGGCTCGTTTGTGCCCTTTGTGATGAGATCGTCTATAAGAGTGCCGATATATCCGTCTGAACGTTTTAAAATAAGAGGTTCTTCGACTTTTAATTTCAATGCCGCGTTGATTCCTGCGATAAGTCCCTGTGCAGCCGCTTCCTCATAGCCGGAAGTGCCGTTAAACTGTCCCGCGCCGTAAAGACCGCTTATTTTCTTAAATTCAAGAGACGCGTCAAGTTGGGTCGGGTTGCAGCAGTCGTATTCTATCGCGTACGCACTGCGCATAATTTCCACATTTTCAAGACCCTCGACACTTCTATACATGGCGAGTTGAACATCTTCGGGCATACTTGTTGAAAAACCCTGAGCGTACATTTCTTTCGTGTCAAGCCCCATCGGCTCAATAAAAAGCTGATGTCTCGGTTTTTCGGAAAATCTTACGACTTTGTCCTCTATGGACGGACAGTATCTTGGACCGATTCCTTCGACCATTCCGCCGTACATAGCGCTTCTGCCGAGATTATCACGTATGATTTTATGAGTATTTTCATTTGTGTAAACAAGGTAGCATGGCGCAAGGTTTTCTCCCGGAGTTTCCGTTTCAAACGAAAACGGAATGATTTTTTCGTCGCCCTCTTCAATTTCCATTTTGCTGTAATCAAGTGTGTCAGCGTGTATTCTCGCGGGAGTACCTGTTTTGAAACGTTTTAGTTCTATGCCTATACCGCGCAGATTCTCCGAAAGTTCGTTCGCCGGAAACATTCCGTCAGGACCGCTTTCACGCGAGTAACTGCCGATAAGTATTTTTCCCTTTAAATATGTACCGCTGGCGATAATCGCCGCTTTGACGCGGTATTCTGTGCCTGTATGCGTCACAACGCCTGTCACCCGGTTTTGGTTATCTGTCAGTATATTTACTATTTCCGCTTGTTTTATCTGAAGTCCCGTCTGATTTTCAAGACGTTTTTTCATTTCGGCATGATATTTTTTTCTGTCAATTTGAGCCCTTAAAGAGTGTACGGCGGGACCTTTTCCGCGGTTAAGCATTTTTGACTGGATAAATGATGCGTCAGCCGCTTTTCCCATTTCGCCGCCGAGCGCGTCAACTTCGCGCACAAGGTGCCCTTTTGCCGTTCCGCCTATGCTTGGATTACAAGGAAGATTGCCTATAGCGTCAAGACTGATTGAGAATATAACGGTTTTCATGCCTAATCTTGCCGCGGCAAGCGCTGCCTCACAGCCGGCATGTCCGCCGCCTATGACGGCAACATCATATTCGCCAAGAACCATTATTCTTCCTCCTCAATATATTCTACCTCTACTGTTTTTGTCTGTTTTGCTTTTATATCTCTCAGGATTGATTTTTCAATAACTCTCGCCGCGTAGAAATCACGCGGATAAGCCGTGAAGCACAATCCGAATATGATTGCTGTCAGCATTGAGATAATCGGGTCTTCAACAATAAAGAATATGCCAAGCGTGATTGCCGCGCAAATCGCCGTTAAAATAAGATTGAGCGGAAGTTTGGCAAGAGTTATAAGCAGCGCATTTTTGTACAGCGCGCCTATTTTACATTCAAATGTGACCATTATTTGATACAAATACGGGTGCATCATTGTATATATGGCAAATACTAATATCATTATGTATATCAGCAGCAGCCATATAAACTGAGATGTCTGAACGTAAAAACTGTAGTAAAAGCAAATCGCGTTAATTCCGAGTAAAAGAATAACAGCGTCTATTATAACAACAAACATTCCCTGTTTAAAATTCTCTTTGAATTTATCTTTGCCGTCACTGACAATCCATGTATGATCGCCGCGCGTAAAGCAGCGGTTTATGTAAGCGTATGCCGCTGACGCAGGTCCCGAACCCCACATTGTGAACACACCGACCGCAAACAGCGTCTCTAAAAGAAGAGATATGCTGGCGCGCGTAATTTCAATAGAAAAGTCCGGATTTATGGCGGAAAATCGGCTTGTTATAATATCAGTTAACCCTGTATTTGTGAAAATTATCTTTCCAAATATCGCAAGAAGAATCAGCCATACAATGCTTACCAGTCCGTAAAGACAGTTTGCGCCTAAAAGCTTCATAAATTTATGTATTATAATATCAAAATATAAAAAAGGACCTCTTTTTTTAGGCTCGTTTTTATCTACACCCTTCCCGGGTTTTGTGTATCCTCCGCCAAATATTCCCATATCGTTGTCTCTCCTTTAAAATTTGTACAAGATATATTGTAACACATTTTTTTTTGCGTTACAATATCTAATATTAATAATTTATGATTTGGGGGAAGAGCAAAGAAAAAATTTATATTTTTCCATGGATATTTTTACTTGATTTCTCAATAGGATTCAATAATACACAAAAAAAATGTCATAGTGTTAACAGAAGTATCTAACAGTTACAATAATGTATAAAAACAGTTGACAATCAGCGGTTTCGCTGATAAAATAATATGGTACGATAATATAATTGTACCTTGGGACAGTTATAACATAGCTGTCTCCTGAGCAGCACCATCATTTCCAAAGAGCATTATGCTTTTAGAAAGATTCGATTTTCCACAAGACAAATCTGATATGATGGTTTTTGTTACAGCGCGGACAATCGGGCGCTGAAATACTACTATATTAAACTTTAAAGGGGGAATTTTTTTGAGAATGACCGGTGCTGAAATGGCTGTAAAAACATTGGAGAAAAACGGCGTTAAAGTTGTATTCGGATACCCCGGTGCGGCTAACTGTCCTATAATAGACAAGCTTTCTTTTTCTTCCATAAAGCATATTTTAACACGTAACGAGCAGGGCGCGGCTCATATGGCGTCAGGTTATGCGAGAGTTACAAAACAAGCCGGTGTGTGTACCGCAACATCGGGTCCGGGAGCGACAAATCTTATCACAGGTATTGCTACCGCTTATATGGATTCTATTCCTATGGTAGCGCTTACAGGTCAGGTTACAACAAAGCTTATCGGTAAAGACGCGTTCCAGGAGGTTGATATTACGGGAGCGACGCTTCCTTTTACAAAGCACAGCTATCTTGTTAAAGACGGATTGGATATTCCAAAGGTTGTAAACGAGGCGTTCCACATCGCTAATACGGGTCGTCCGGGTCCGGTGCTTATCGACTTCCCAATGGATATTTTAAAGGCTGAATTTGATTATCCCGAGGAGGATGAAGACGTTAATATCCGTGGCTATAAGCTTTTGGGCAAAGCGAACGAATCGCAGATTAAAAAGGTCAGCGAGGCGGTAAAGAACGCGAAAAAGCCTGTTATTCTTGCGGGCGGAGGCATAGTGAGTTCGGACGCTACAAACGAGTTCAGAAAATTTGTTAAAGAAACTGATATTCCTGTTGTGTCAACAATGATGGGAATAGGTACAATTCCGACTGACAGTCCTCGCTATTACGGAATGATTGGCTCTCACGGCTCAAAAAGAGCAAACATGATTTTCAACCGTGCAGACCTTGTGCTTGTAATGGGTTCAAGACTGGGCGATAGAACAGTGGCAAATGTAAAAGGACTTGAAGAAGGGAATAAGCTGATACATATAGATATTGACCCCGCGGAAATAGGCAAAAACATTCAGCCGTATATTCCGGTTGTAGGCGATATAAAAGATGTATTGGAGCAGCTTACATCGCTTGTTTCAGGCTATAAGGCAGACAAAGCGTGGATTGAGGAAACAGAAGAACTAAGAAGCCGATTTACTCATCAGCCGTTCAGCGATGATAACGGATTTGTAAATCCGAAATATTTCCTTAATGTGCTTTCTCAGAAGACAAAGTCGGACGTTTATCTTTCAACAGAGGTTGGTCAGAATCAGATTTGGTGCGCGAATAATTTCACGTTTACAACACCTCGCTCACTTTTGACATCAGGAGGCTTTGGAACGATGGGTTACGGACTTCCCGCGGCAATCGGCGCGTCCGTTGCGGCTAAGGGTCAAAAACCTGTTATTGCCGTGATGGGTGATGGAAGTTTCCAAATGGACCTTCCTGAAATGGGAACAATGGCACAGTGGGATATACCCGTTAAAATGGTGTTGTTCCAAAATCGCCGTCTTGGCATGGTGCATGAGCATCAGTATCTTTTGTATAAGTCAAACTATCAGGCAGTAAATATTGACTGTAAACCTGATTTTGATATGCTTGCAAAGGCGTATGGAATAGAAAGCGGAACGGTTATGCAGAACAGTGAAGTTGGCGATGCCATTGATAAAATGATGGCAGCGGACGGCTCATATCTGCTAATAGTTAATGTAAGTCCGTTCGAGCCTACAGGCGACGCGCTTAACGAGGCGACTCTTCCGGAAAAGGAGGACAAATAATATGGAAAGATACACATTATCCGTACTTGTTGAAAATAATCCGGGAGTGCTTTCGAGGGTTGTCGGAATGTTTTCAAGACGAGGATTTAATATTCACTCACTTTCAGTGGGTACAACGCAGGATCCGCAGGTATCGCGTATTACTATTGAGGTAAACGGCGACGCGCAGACTGTTGAACAGGTTTCAAAGCAGCTTTCTAAAATTATGGAAGTTATCAAAATCAAGACATTGCGTGATAATGAGATTGTTAAGCGTGGTTTGGCTCTTATAAAAGTTAAGGTAACTCCTAAGACGAGAAGTGAAGTTATTGAAATCACAACTGTGTTCAGAGCGAATATAGTCGATATTTCATCAAATACTCTTACTGCCGAGATAACAGGTCATGACAGAAAAATAGGAGCGTTTATAGATATGGTTGAGCCGTACGGCATAGAAGAAATCGCTCTTACAGGTATGACGGCGCTTGAACGCGGTACAAACACTTTACGAGTTGATAAATAAAAATTATTTATAATAAAATAAAAGAAAGAGGTAATTCAAAATGGCAAAAACGTTAGAAAACGCAAAGGTATTTTACGAGAGCGACTGTAATCTTGGTCTATTGCAGGGCAAGACAGTTGCAATCATAGGTTTTGGTTCACAAGGTCACGCTCACGCAATGAACCTAAAGGACAGCGGTGTTAATGTAATCGTTGGTCTGAGATCGGGTTCAAAGAACGCAAAGCGCGCGGAAGCTTACGGTATTCCTGTATATGAGACAGCGGAGGCTGCAAAGAAGGCTGATATTATCATGATTCTTACTCCTGATGAAAAGCAGGCTGATATTTATAAGGAAAGCATTGAGCCAAACCTTGAAGAGGGTAACATGCTTATGTTTGCTCACGGCTTTAACATTCACTTTAAGCAGATTGTTCCTCCGGCAGGTGTTGACGTAACAATGATCGCACCTAAGGGTCCGGGTCATACAGTACGTTTCGAATATGAAGAAGGTAAGGGTGTTCCTTGTCTTGTTGCTGTATATCAGGATGCTACAGGTAAAGCGCTTGATATGGCTTTAGCATACGGCGCAGGTATCGGCGGCGCGAGAGCGGCTATTTTGGAAACAACATTCCAGTGTGAAACAGAAACAGACTTGTTCGGTGAGCAGGCAGTTCTTTGCGGCGGTGTTACAGCTTTGATGCAGGCAGGTTTTGAAACACTTGTTGAAGCAGGTTATGACCCGAGAAACGCTTATTTTGAGTGTATCCATGAGATGAAGCTTATCGTTGACCTTATTTACCAGGGCGGTTTCTCAAGAATGAGATATTCAATCTCAGACACAGCAGAATTTGGTGATTATGAGATTGGTAAGAGAATGGTAACTGAAGAAACAAAGAAAGAAATGAAGAAGGTTCTTTCAGAAATTCAGGACGGTACATTCGCTACAAAATGGATTGCAGAAAACAAGAACGGCAGAGCGCACTTTAACGCTACAAGACAGCTTAAGGCTGAACATCAGCTTGAAAAGGTTGGCGCGGACATCAGAAAGTTCTATTCATGGAACAAGGAATATGATGATTAATCTGTACTTAATAAAAATAACCGCTTCAGATGAAGCGGTTATTTTTATTGATAATAAATTATTGCGTATGTAATGCTCATCATTAACAGAAAATTCAGTTAAAAAGTATATTACTTTTCCACAATTACAAGTTTTACGTCTTCCTGAGCAAGTTCTTCTTTCCATTCTTCTGTAAGCTGAGCGTCTGTGACAAAGCAGTCGATATTATTCAGTTCTGAGATTCTCGGAACGCCGAGTCTGCCGATTTTATTCTTATCACACAGGAAGATTGCCGATTCACTGCATGAAAGCATAGCCTTCTTAATTTCAGCCTCGCCCTCGCTTGAATCGACAAGTCCTCTGCCGAGAGTCACACCTTTGCAGGAGAAGAAAAATTTGTTCGCGTAATAATTTTCTCGTATTGTTTTTTCGGCAACTCTGCCTATATACGACATGTTCCGGGGAGTAAGTTCACCGCCTACGCACACCACATGAATATGGTCACAGCTTGAAAGTTCGCTGACAATTTTTTCGGCATTTGTTATAACGGTGATTCCGCGCTTGCCTTTTATATATCTGGCAAGATGCCATGATGATGTGCTCGCGTCAAGAAATATAGTTTCGCCGTCCTTTATAAGTCCGGCGGCATATTTTCCTATTCTTTGCTTACCCTCGTAATTAACAGTATCGCGCTCGGTTATGGCAAGATCGCTTTCGCTGTTATCAACAAGCGTAGCGCCGCCGTAGGTACGCACTAAAACGCCTTGCTTTTCAAGCTTTTCGAGATCGCCTCGTATAGTTTCCGTGGTAACGTCGAATTGCCTTGCAAGTTCGACAACGAGTACGCTTCTCTCTTTATTTATTATCTGTTCAATTTTATTTCTGCGCTCTACTGCAAGCATATATTTTACCTCATTCTTTTGGTTTACACAATTTCAGCGCCGCTTTGAATATCGTTAAGCGTTGTAAGCACTGTCAGCTTATCTTCAAATTCTGCTGACAAAATCATACCGCATGATTCAAGTCCCATCATTGTTCTCGGTTTCAGATTAGCCACAAACAGAACGTTTTTGCCAATCAGTTCCTCAGGAGTATGGTATTTTGAAATACCCGAAAGAATTTGTCTTGTCTCGCTTCCTACCCGGAGCGTAAAACGAAGCAGTTTTGAAGATTTTGGAACTTTTTCACATTCAATTACTTTTCCCACGCGTATATCAAGCTTTTCAAATTCCTCAAACTCAATATAGTCCTTGTATGGAGCAATTTCAATTTTTTCCTCGCATTCTTCAAGTTCTTCCGCAAGTTCGGCAAGTTTCTTTTCGGCATCTATTCTTTGGAAGAGCACCTGAGCCTCGCCGACTTTGCCGCCCTCTTTTATTTCGCCGAAGGTCTTTGTGCTTTCAAAGCTTAGCTGAGAAGTGTTAATCTGAGCGGCTATTTTTTGAGCCGTCTCAGGCATAAACGGACTTAAAAGCGCCGCGATAATTCTGATTGTCTCAACGAGATTATAAAGAACTGTTCCCAAGCGCGGCTTATCCGAGTCATTTTTTGCAAGTACCCAGGGAGCGGTCTCATCTATATATTTATTCGCCCTATCGACAACGCGCCATATTTCATCAAGACTGTCCGCGACATGCAGCGTATTCATCTTCTTGATAATTGCATCTATCGCACCTGTGGCAACGGCTTTAAGGTCATCGTCAAATTCTCCTGAAACGCTGCCGCTCTGAATAATACCTTCAAAATATTTATTAATCATTGCCACGGTTCTGTTCACAAGATTACCGAGCGTATTTGCAAGGTTACTGTTAAAGCGGCTTATAAATACTTCATAGGTAATTGTGCCGTCCTGAGCAAAAGGCATTTCATGCAGAGAATAATATCTGACAGCGTCTACACCGAAATGTCTGACAAGGTCTTCGGCGTAAATAACGTTGCCTCTTGATTTACTCATTTTTTCCTCGCCGACAAGCATCCATGGATGTCCAAATACTTGTTTTGGCAGCGGCTCGCCAAGTGCCATGAGCATAATTGGCCAGTAAATCGTGTGGAAGCGAAGAATGTCCTTGCCTATAATATGAACATCCGCCGGCCAGTATTTATTATAAAGTTCGCCTTTTTCTTCAGGAGTATAGCCAAGCGCCGTTATATAATTTGAAAGCGCGTCAATCCATACATATATAACATGTCCGGGGTCAAACTCAACAGGAATACCCCAAGTGAAACTTGTTCTCGATACGCATAAATCCTGAAGTCCCGGCTTTAAAAAGTTATTTACCATTTCATTTTTGCGTGATTCAGGCTGGATAAACTCAGGGTGAGTATTTATATATTCCATCAGTTTATCCTGATATTTGCTCATCTTGAAGAAGTATGCTTCCTCTTTTGCTTTTTCAACCTCGCGTCCGCAGTCGGGACATTTTCCGTCTACAAGCTGTGTTTCCGTCCAAAACGATTCGCATGGAGTGCAGTACCATCCCTCATATTCACTCTTGTAAATATCACCCTGGTCGTATAGCTTTTTAAAAATCTGCTGAACTGATTTTTCATGGTAATCGTCAGTTGTGCGGATAAACTTATCGTAGCTGATATTAAGCATATCGGCTATATCCTTTATCTGCGACGCGATTTTATCAACATGCTGTTTGGGTGTAATGCCCTCCGCCTCGGCAATTTCCTGTATTTTCTGACCGTGCTCATCAGTACCCGTAAGGAAAAACACATCCTTGCCTATAAATCTGTTAAAACGCGCAATGGCATCTGTCAGTATTATCTCATATGTGTTGCCGATATGAGGTTTTTTTGAAGTATACGCAATCGCGGTTGTAATATAATATTTTTCTTTGCTCATTCGTTGTCACTCTCCATTAATTATCTTTCAAGAAATCTGTTCATAAGCGTGTAGCCTTTTTCTATATAAATACCTGTTTTTTTGCCATTTTCCTCGGTATAATTTAAATCCTTGTTTGTATCGGTTTCCTTGGTACTGTCGTAAATGATGTACGGAACCGGGTCTGACACATGCGTTTTAAGCTTAATCGGAGTCGGGTGGTCGGGCAGAATCATCATTCTGTAATCAATGCCCCGCTTTTCAAGCTCGTCTTTGAGGAATTTAACAACCTTCTTGTCAATGGTTTCAACGGCAAACTTCTTTTTCTCCGGCGCGCCTTGATGTCCCATCTCGTCCGGAGCCTCCATGTGTACATACACAAAATCACTTCCTTCAAGGAGTGTATCAAGCGCCGCCTGCGCTTTGCCTTCCCAGTTCGTCTCACAGTTTCCTGTTGCTCCATCAACATCTATTGAGTTCATACCGGCGCATTTTGCGATACCTTTTATAAGGTCTACTGCCGAGATAACACTTCCCTTAAGTCCGAACTTTTCTTCAAAATTATCAAGCTGCGGTTTTGTGCCCTCGCCCCATGGCCATATTGATGTAGCCATATTTTTACCGGCCGCGGCGCGCGCCTTATTTACAGGATGTTCTTTTAAAATCTTCTCGCTTTTTTTCATCATTTCTATGAAAGTATCCGCGCCGTCACCCTTTGGAAGATGGTCTGTTATCTTCTTGTCAGAAATGTCATGCGGGGGAGTCATGTCAACATTTGTGCTGCCGCCGTCCCATACGCAGAGATGGCGATAGCTTATGCCGGGATAGAATTTGATTTTATCGGTGTTAAGTTCCGCGGCTACAGCGCTTATAAGTTCTGCCGCTTCTTCGGTGGTGATTTCTCCCGCACTGTAATCAAGCATTGTTTTGTCCTCGTAATTTTCCTCGTCTGAAAGCGTTACAAGATTTGTTCTAAATGTTACGTCGCTATCTTTCATTTCAATGCCGATTGAAGCGGCTTCAAGAGGTGAACGGCCGCTGTAGCATTTTTTTGTGTCATATCCCATAACTGACAGATTAGCCACATCGCTGCCGGGCTTCATGCCCTCCTGTACGGTTTTCACCATACCCATTTCACCGTGTTTCGCCATATAGTCTATTGTTGGCTTTTCGGCAATCTCAAGTATGGTTTTACCGTTAAAAGCGTCTACGGGATAATCTGCCATACCGTCTCCTAAAATTACAATGTATTTCATTTTAATATCATCCTTTCTGTGTTGATATATAAATTGGAATTTATTTAATTCGTGGAATTATTGCAACAGCGCCTCTTCCCACATGCGTGCCGATAAGAGGTCCAAATTCGCCGTACATTTCAATACAGTCTTCTCCAAATTCGCCGCGAAGCTTTTCTAAAGCTTCCTCGCCTTTTTTTCTGTCTGACTGAACAACGAGAAATTTTGGGCTGTCAGCGTCAAAATCAGGGTCTTCCTGTATTTTTTCTATAAGCTTGTCAATGAGTTTCTTCTTTCCGCGAAGCTTATCCATACTTGAAATAAGTCCGTTTTCTATGGTGAGAATTGGTTTTATGTCGAGCATTGTTCCCACAAAAGCGGACGCTTTGGAAAGTCTGCCGCCTTTTTCAAGATATTTTAATGTGTCAACAAGTAAGTATGCGCGCCATTTTTCAAGATATTTTTCACATTCGCAGATTATCTCATTTACGCTTTTTCCGTTGTGAGCCATCTGCGCGGCATAAACGGCTGTCTGCGCGATTATCAGAGAAAATTTTCCGGTGTCCACAATGTGGAAATCCGCGTCCGGATTTTCTTCAAGTATTTCGTTTTTTACGAGATTAGCGGTTTGATACTGACCGCTTGCCGCGCTTGAAAGAGCAAAGTATATGACGCTTTTATGTTTGGAGCATTGATCATTGAAATAATCATACATATCTCCGTAAGGAGTTTGTGACGTGGTGGGGAATCCGTCAAAATTTTCAAGCTTATCAAAAAATTCCTCATTTGTTATACTTACGCCTTGAACATACTGCTCTTCACCAAACAGACTCAAAAAAGATATTATTCCAATATCATATTCTTGGGCAGTTTTTGGTGAAATATCTGCGCCTGTATCCACTATGATTTTTATATCTGCCATATCTTTATCTCCTTACCATGTGAATTTGGTCAGCTGACCTAAATTCTTTAAATTATCAAATCCCTGCTGACGAAGCGCCTCGTATACAACTATCGCGACCGAGTTGGAAAGATTTAAACTCCGCGCCTCTTCAATCATCGGTATACGTATACAGTATTCCTCGTTTTTATATAAAAGTTCCTCGGGAAGTCCCGCGTCCTCTCGTCCGAACAGAATAAAATCATTATCCGCAAACTGAGCGTCCGCATAAGTGTGACGAGCCTTTGTTGTAGCGTAGAAATAACGTGCTCCGCGAGTTTTTTCAAAAAAATCATTAAGATTATCATAATATTTAACGTTCAGAAGATGCCAGTAATCAAGTCCCGCGCGTTTTAAATTTTTGTCTGTAATTTGAAACGCGGTAGGGCGCACAATATGAAGTCCGCAGCCTGTCGCCGCGCAGGTACGGGCGATATTGCCGGTATTTTGCGGAATACGCGGCTCTACCAACACAATATTAAACACATTATCATATCCTTTACTTCAAAAATTTCAGCATAAATCTGTTCAGAAACGGACGTTTTATACTAACCGCCTTTTTTGGGCAAAGTTCCTGACAGCAGAAGCATTTTATACATTTCTTTTCATTTATCACAGGCTTGCCGCCTGACATATCAATCGCTTTAGGCGGACAGCATCTTGAGCATTCGCCGCATGCGACGCATATATCATAATTTATTTTGGGTCTTGAAGCAAGCGCGTTTGTAAGGCGCGCATTAAGCGACGCGGGCAGAGAAATAAGCTTTAAAAGATTGAAATGACTTTCAGGCTTAATAAAATCCCTTATCACAAGAGGTTCTATTTTCTCGCCTAAGATTTCAAGCCCGTGAATATCCTTCGCGGTAAGACCTCTTTGAGCCGCCTCTCTTACTGTGTCCACTTCTTCGGGTGAGTAGTCTATAATATGACAAGCCGCCATATCAAGCGCGTGCGCGTTTTCACTTGCCATAACAAGACCTATATGTCTGCTTTGTCCCGCTGTTGGACCGTTTCCCTCCATACCCCATACAGCATCCATGATAGATAAAGTCGGCTTGACGCATTCATGCAAATCTACAAGCATGGAGCAGAATGATTTCCTTTCGTTAAGACGAAAATGAAGTTCGGCTTTATAAGTTCCCGGAATTGTGCCAAAAAGATTTTTGACCGCTCCTGTATAGCTTGTCATAGCGTGAGTTTTCAGTTTTGGAAGAGATATTATAACGTCCGCTTCAAGGATGGGATTGATTATAGGTATATTTTTTACTGTTTTCCCCTCAGGAAAGTGTACTTCTGTAAAACCTGTATCAAAATTAAGCTTAGCGTTTGTTCCTTTGATAGCCTCGTCTATTCCGCATACGCTGTATATTCCTTTGAGCGCCGCGGTATTATAAGGTCCTCCGGGACTTTCCGCTATTGTGACTTGTGCTCCCGCTTCCTCTGCCATAACTATAACGGCATGCAGAAAATCAGGATTAGTGGTGACAGCGTCCTCGCTTTTTTTCTTTGACACAAGATTCGGCTTTATGACAACTTTGCTGCCCTTTTTAATGAATTTTTCAATTCCGCCCAAAAGCGATACAGCTTCTCTTACAGCTTTTTCAACCTCGGAATATGTTCCGCATTTTACTATAGAAACTTTATTATTCACAGATAAATACCTCTCATTTGGTTTTAAATTAAGTTAAAAACCACCGCCTATTATATCATTATACAATATTCTTCCTTATATTTCAACACTCAAACGTGATTAAAAAAGAATTTTTCTTTGTATGTCTAAACTATTGACTTAGAAGATATTAAAGTGTTACAATTAAGGTGCGGATATTGCTGAATGCAATCTGCCGCCGTCGGGCGGACAATTTCAATTCATAAACCCGGGGTTTATGTTGGTGGAGGTATTTTTAAGATGAAAAAACGATTTAATACATATACGCTGCTGATAATGGTGGCGGTAATTTCTTTTTTGGGATATAATTTGGAAAATATGTGGCTTGCGGTGACAAAGGGTTTTATTGACAACAGAAACATGTCGTTTCCTTTTCTTTTGGGATATGGATTGTTTGTTGTCGGCTTATATCTTATAGCGGGAACTCCAAAATCTCCGGGACTCGTATTATCTGAACAGTACAGTAATAAAAGGTCTATGTATTTTTTTATGTCTATGCTGATTATAAGCGTGGGTGAAATTATACTTGGTTTTACAGTGGAAAAGATTTTCGGATTTGAATATTGGAATTATACGGATTTGCCGCTGCATATAACAAAATATACTTCCATACCGACAAGTATCGGCTTTTCATTTTTGCTGACTCTGTTTATGGATAAATTCTTTGAGCCGCTTATGACAAGGATTGATAATATCCCGCGCGGCGCTGCCAGAATTATTGGCATTGTACTCGCGATAATAATGTTGGTAGACTTTATTGCAAGTTTTGCGAATATGTATATAACCCGCTCTGTAAATATCAAATGGAAAAAAACTCTTAAAAACGGCGGGGAAGTAGGGAAGGTATTGATTCGTCTTATCGCGTAATTAATATGAAAACGAGGCAGAAAATTTTATATGGCTAAAAGGAGAAAATATATGAAAAAATTACTTATCACACTGTCGGCGCTATTTCTGTTTTCAACCGCGGCATACGCGCAGAGCATTGACCTTAACGGAGATATGTCAAACGGAATGAAAATAGAAGTCACGGGACTTGAGGATGGTTTTTATGATTTGACCGTAACATGTAAAAACGATATTTCCAATGCCAGAACATACGTATACGGAGCGTCGGACGATTATACGGCGGCATCAACAGTTCTGCCAAAATCGGAAGACGGAGTTAAGGTGACAGTAAAAGGTATAGGAACAACCAACGGAAAATGTGAAATCGGCGTTGTGGCTGACGGAACAAGCATGATTGAATTTTCAGATGCGGAACTTACAAAATCAGAAGCGGATACTTTTATAATCGGCGGAGATATGACAGAGGTAAGCTATATTGAAAGTCTTGGCGGAGTCTATAAAGACATGGAAGGGAATAGCGCAGACCCGTTTGAATTTTTGGCTGATAACGGAGTGAATATGGCGCGTATACGTCTCAGCAATACAACAGGTAAGGGCACAGGTGACGGAACATATTATCTGCCGAAAGGTTTTCAGGATGAGGAAGACTGTCTCGCGCTTTCAAAACGCGCGAAGGACGCGGGTATGGGCATACAATTCACGTTTAATTATTCCGATTACTGGTCAAACGGAGAAAGACAGATAATTCCTTCCAAATGGGTTGACCAAATTAAGGCGGAACTTGGTTATGACGTTAAGAATCCGAAATTTTTAAACAGTATGAGCAATCAGCAGAAGAAAGAGATTCAGGATAAACTGGGAGATATTGTATACGAGTACACAAAAGATATAATGACGCGTCTTAAATTACAGGGTACGGTTCCCGAATATGTTTCTCTCGGAAATGAAATTAACGGCGGTATGTTTTTTCCGTTTGCAAACACGTTTGACGCTGTAATGGATAAAGAAAAATTTGAACTTATATACAGCGATATAGAAGATGATGATATTAAATGTTATAAAGACTGGGAAGGTTTGGCGAATATTCTGAATCGCGGGTATGATGCGGTTAAAGAAATCGCGCCTGAGTCACAGGTTGTCATACATCTTGCGAATGGTTCAAAAGACAGTGTTTTCACATGGTTTTTGGACGATTATATAAAAGCGGGAGGTAAGTTTGATGTTATAGGCGCGTCATATTACCCCGCATGGTCACATAATCCGGTGGAAACGTGTGTGGAATTTTGTAATAATATTTCACAGAAATATGATAAAGACATTCTTATAATGGAAACCGGATATAACTGGACCGAGAATAAGAAAAACGGCTATGGCGGACAGCTTACCCCAAATGAGAATGACGAGAAAAACGCGCCCGGATATACTGAGAAATATCCTTTTACACAGGAGGGACATGCCGCGTTTATGGCTGAACTCATAAACGGAATGAAAGGCGTTGATGGAGGACGATGCGCGGGTATACTTTACTGGGATCCGTGTATGATACATGTTGAGGACACTGATAATCCGAATGAGTCTCTTTCGGGTTGGGCAATGCGTGAAAGCGATGATAAGCCTGACGGAAATGTGGTTGAAAACACAACGCTGTTTGATTTTGACGGCAGGGCAATAGAAGCGATAAATGTTTTTAAAAATTCAAAAAACAGTGAAAAAACAGATTCTACAAATTACTATTATACACAAGAGAACGGCATGATAAAAGCCTGTGTGTCGAATGAGTATGACAGCGAAAAGAAAGTTAATCTCTATGTTGTCGTTTATGATAATGACGGTGTGATAAAAGACGTAAAAATCGGGTCAAATATTCTTGAGCCAAAAGGTGAGGTGTGTTTGGAAGCGGAGTATCCCGAAACAGAAAAATACAAAGTATTCCTGTGGAACGGCGCTCGTTTTATCGTAATGACTAAGAGTTATAGTTAAAAATTGTATATATCATTTCAGTTATTTAAATAAAAGCCGATTTTTGTATAAAAAGTCGGCTTTTTTGTATAAAAATCGTAATAGAATTGACATATTGCATAAAAAATGATACTATAATTAAAAGAAATGGGTAAATATGGAGTAAGGAGGGTGATAATTTAATGGAGACGGAAAAGGGACGTTTGAAGAAAACAAATATAAAGTCTGCCGGAACTAAAAAGGGGTTTTCATATTATTTGAAGCGAGACTGGCAGCTGTATGTGCTATTGGCATTTCCGCTTGTTTTTGCGATAATTTTTAAATTTTTGCCGATGTTTGGTTTATCGGTGGCATTTCTTGATTACGACGTTGTGGGTGGTTTTGCAAAGGCTGATTTTATTGGCTTGGACGCGTTTCGGGAAATTTTTTCAATGAAAGATTTTTATATCGCGCTCAGAAATACTATTCTGCTTAATGGACTTGATTTAATCGTCGGATTTCCGGCACCGATTATTCTTGCCATACTTCTTAATGAGATAAGGAATAAATATTTTAAGCGCGTAACTCAGACAGTGCTGTATCTTCCGCATTTTTTGTCATGGGTAATAATCGCGGGAATTTTCTATCAGCTTTTGTCGCCTACGACAGGCTATATAAATATTCTTATATCGCGTATGGGCGGACAGAGTATACCGTTCCTGACGGAAAAATGGCATTGGCTTGTTTCGTATTGTCTTATAGGAGTTTGGCAAAGCATGGGTTGGGGTACTATTATCTATCTTGCCGCGATTACCGGTATCAATGCCGACCTTTATGAGGCGGCGACTGTTGATGGAGCAGGGCGGTGGAGAAAGATATGGCATATAACTCTTCCATGTATACGCTCGACAATAGTTGTAATGCTTATAATGAACCTGGGCAGAATACTTGGAATCTCCTTTGAACGTCCGTTTGCTTTGGATAATCCTATGGTAAGAGATTTTTCGGATGTTATTTCGACATATGTATACCGTGTCGGAATGCAGTCGCATAGGTATAACATTGCAACAGCGGTTGGAATGTTCCAGTCTGTTGTGGGACTTATCTTTGTATTCGCGTCGGATAAGTTTGCAAAACTTATGGGAGAGGACGGTATAATATGATGAAGAGAAGCATATCTGAAAGAACAGCCGATATTCTGATTTATGTATTTATAGGAGTATTATCACTTGTATGCCTGATACCGTTTATACATGTGTTGGCGGTATCTTTAAGCGGAAACAGCGCGGTTATAGCAAATGAGGTGTTTCTGATACCGAAGGATATAAATTTTGACGCTTACGTAAAAGTTTTTAATGACGCTTCAATGATGCGCTCGCTGTGGTTTTCGGTATTTATAACAATCGCGTTTACAGCTTTGGGCATGTTTCTCACTATATGCGGAGCATTCGCGCTGTCGAGGAAAAGGCTGAAGGGAAGAAGAGTAATTGGAGTATTATTTCTTATTACTATGTATTTTACAGCGGGAACGATTCCTGATTACATACTTATGAGCGAACTTAATCTTATCAATACGGCGGCTGTGCTTATATTGCCGCTGGCATTTTCAGCGTATAATCTGATTATACTGCGCACATTTATGCAAAACAGCGTGCCTCAAAGCCTTGAAGAAGCCGCCGCGATAGATGGCTGCGATGATTTCACAACATTAGTGCGAATAGTTCTTCCGCTGTCTGTGCCCGTTTTGGCAACTCTTGCTTTGTTTTACGCGGTGGGCAGATGGAATACTTTTCAGGACGCGCTGTATTTTATAACAAAGTCACCGTTAAAGCCGCTGCAGCTAAAACTTTATGAACTTGTAAACGCGGCGGGCGCGCAGGCTTCCGTTTCTCAGGAAATTGCCGGTGAGAGTATGCAGGCGGAGGAGGTTGTCAAATCCGCGTGTATAATGTTTGCAACTATTCCAATCGTAATTGTTTATCCTTTTATACAAAAGTATTTTGTTAAGGGTGTTATGATTGGCGCGGTTAAGGAGTAATAAATATAAAAAAGAAAGAGGGGTTTTAAACAATGAATTTAAAAAAAATCATATGCGCCGCTTTATGCGGTGTGATGGCGGTAAGCATGGTATCTTCATGCGGTTCTAAAAAGGAAAATCGCATGGATAAGGATAAGCTTACGGGTCCAAAGGCTTATGAGGAGCAAATTGAACTAAAGATTCCGGTATACGACAGAGGTATGCAGGGACAGGCAGATGTAGACAATAATTACTGGACACAGTATGTTCAGAAGAATTTCGGTGACAAGTATAACATCAAAATGACATTTGTGCCTATCACGAGAAAAGAAGATGTAAGTGTTTTTGAGCAGCTTTTAGCGGCAGGAGAGCAGCCGGATATTTTGTTTAGCTATGATTATCCGACTATAGTTTCATATTATTCAAGAGGCGCGTTTATGCCGATTGATGAAGATGTTTTAAAGCTGTACGCTCCTACATTCTATGAAAAGAGTAAGAGTTTGGATCAGTACGCTATGGCTGACGGCGAGCGTTATTTCCTTCCGGCTACTCGTCCTAAGGACTATAGCTGGATGACTGTTGTCAGACAGGACTGGCTTGATAAAGCGGGACTTCCTATGCCTCAATCGCGTGAGGAATTTATAGAAATGCTGAGAAAGTTTAAGGAAATGAAGCTTGGAGGAGAAAATACTATTCCATATGCGAAGGATTTATTCAACGCATATTTCCCGAACTATGCCAACAGAGAATATCCGCTTCCCGAAGAGGATAACGCAATGTATTCGGATATAACTGTCGCTTCGCTCACATGGGACGCTACCAAAAAGGAACTTCAGTATTGGAATCAGCTTTACAATGAGGGACTTATAAGTCCTGAGTGGATGTTGGATAAAGACGCAAGTAAAATGCGCTCGGATTTTGTATCGGGCAAAGTAGGAGTTTATGGGTTCTACCTGTCGCAAAATCCGCCTGTTATTCAGTCTCTTATGGAAAATGTGCCGGGAGCAAAACTTTCTGTTATAGATCCTAAGTGGATAACATACGAGGGCAATAAGACAACGGGCAGAGCAGAGTGGCCGTTTGGTATGGTAAGCGGTATCAGCGCTCAGTGTGAGCACCCGGAAGCGGTACTTATGTATTTTGAGTGGCTTTCACAAGAGGAAAATCTGTTTGTAATGCAGAATGGTATTGAGGGTGTAACATATAAAATGGAAGATGATATTCCTGTTATAATAGATAATTATACAGGAGTTGAAAGATTGAATTACAACTCAAATAAGGATATGTGGTGTCTTGTAACCGAGAGTAAAGATTATGGCTCACAGGAGAAAAATCTTGCCGCTCAAAAGGTGACATACGCGCCTTCGGGATTTGAGTATTTGATTCAGGAAAACTATGATTATTATCAGAATGTAACAAAGCAGTATGAGTATACCGATTTCTTATTCAATACATCAATAAAATCACTTTCGCAGTATGGTGAAACATTGAAGAGTAAGTGGGAGGTAATTCAGGTTGATCTTATCACATGTAAACCTGAAGAGTTTGAGGCTAAATATGATGCCGCATGCAAGGATTATCTTGCCGCAGGTTATCAAACGGTTTTAGACGAGAAAAAAGAGGCTTATTCAAAAATGAAATAACGTAGCTGAAAAATATAAAAAGGACGCTGTTTTAATTATAGCGTCCTTTATATTTAAGGAATATTTTACCAAGGATGTGCATTTCACGCTCTCAAAACAACATCTTGTGCAAAATCTATTGACAAAATTCTTTTTGCAGTATGGTGAAACTGTAAGCAGATAGATTATTGTATATCCCTCTCCCAACAAATCACAATAAAATACTCAACTCCAAGGGATATATATTAACATGAGTTGAGTACATAAGAAATGGAACATTGTTTGATGCGGACGGTGTATAAAACCTGAATATGTACATAATTTATTAGTTCATTGAACTTATTGCATAGGGTCAGACCCGATATTTTGATATTGAAGAAAAGCATATATCAAGTCGGCAAAAGTGATACGTGTATCGGCGTATGATATATAACACATTAGACGCTCCTACAATGGTTGTACAGCGAATGTTTTCTGATTTAAAATTACCCGTTCAGCATTCTGTCAATTATTGACTTAACCTCTCCTCTTGTAATGTATCTGTCAGGACGTATCATACCATTGTCATATCCCGAGATATATCCCGCGTTTACCATTTTTGCCACATAAGGCGCGTACCATGCGCTTTCGGGAACATCAGAGGCATTTATTTCCGAGTTGCCGTCATATATAAACTTAGAAAGAAGCGCAGCCATTTCCGCGCGGGTTATATTTTGATTTGGTCGGAAAGTATTGTCGTCATATCCCGATAAAATCTCCTTTTCACATAGTGATATAACCGAATCATGATACCATGCGTCACGCGGAACATCTTTAAACTCAATTGTACCGCTCTGCTCTCTTTTGTCGGCGATAATACGCGATACAATTTCAGCCGCCTCCGCGCGCGTTATATTACTGTCTAAATCCGGCGAGCCATCCTCTCTGCCTTTTATGTATTCAGCGCGGTTTTTTGTAAGGCGCGGTGTGACCTCTAAGGTGTCGCCGTTTCCGTAGTATGCAAAATCAAACTTCGCACTGTCCGCGGCGGATTTGCCGAGTACCGCGAACACTCTTTTTTGGTTTACAAGCTCATCAATAAAATCGGCGTAACCCTTGATGTCGTCAACCGTTGTTTCAAGCATTTCATTTCTGATTTTTTCACATTCGTCCGCTGATTTGTTCTTGAGCGCAACATTTGCTCCATTCTCGGAGGACATATATTCCCATTCGTCGTACTCTTGCACAGCAGAAACTATGAACGAATTAAGTTCTTCCTGAGTCATGTTCATGCTTCTTAAATAATCGCCCATTCCCTGCCAAAGTTCAACAGCAAAATCAATGTCCGCAAGTCCCGTAACGGCTGAGGTCATAGAGCCTTCATTAAATCTGATATTGCATCCGTACGCGCCGTATTTTCCGCGCATGGTGGGGTATATATATTTTGTTGTAAGAACATTGCCGAGAACTGCCATTTTTCCTGAATAGGTTTTAATCGGCGCGGTAATCATAAAATGGTTTGCGTCCGCAAGCTTTGTAATAGTAGCCGCGCTGTAACAGCCTATCGGCAGTTTCAAGTCAACGCTTTTTTGTTCCTTGGCGTCTTTAAATAAATCCGTCACGGTCTTTTTAAACTCATTGTAGCTTGCTCTGTCGCCTATGTATTCAACAACAGGTTTAGTGTTCGACATCTTATCCGCTATTGCTTTTAGTCTGCTTATAATTTCCCGCGCGTCATTTGTATCAAGCGACAGCAGAAAATGATAATAATGCGGTGAGCCGCCGACAAGCGTGTTGCCGGGTATATATGTAAAGAAGCGTCCCTCTGCCGACAATGCTGAGTCCTTTAACTCTCCGCTCAGATAATACGGGTCAAAATAGCTTCCGAGAATTTCTTTCGGCTTTGAGGTAATATATTCTTTTAAATCGTCAGCGTTCCACATTTCCTCAGATTTAAGCAATGATACGGCATTTTTTAAACTCTCGGCTTTATCCTCACCTGAAATCCACAAGTTATAATGCGGATTTATTTCGTTGGGATTTTTAGTGTTTTCAAACGGTGCTATTGAGGGAAAGAAACCGCCGTCCGCCTTATCCGACTGATATTTCCAGAACTCATACATCAAATGCGCGTAATCAACATTGCTTTCGGTGAGCGGAAAATACATGCTTGCAGAAGTTTCATCATCAGCGTTCTTTTCGGTAAAATAGAATTTAATTCCATTCTCCTCTTCAAGCTTAGGGTCTGTTTTTTCAGGAGCGTCCTTAACCTCGTCAAGCGTCAGAAACGGGATTTTGGCTATAACGTCAGGGTCGTCCTCTTCGTCATTCCACTTCTGAAATTCCTCTGTATCACGCTTGATTTTTTCAAGCTCTTCATCGCTTACATTAACGCTGCTATCCTCCGTGCCGAACACGCCGTTACCCGAAACAACTGTTACACTGCACGGGTTTTCGGTATAATACTCTTTGAGAAGCTCGTCAAAATACTCCTTATGCTCTCTGTAATATTCCCTCATTGCGTTTATTTCCGTATATGCGAGTGGGTCATTCTTGTAAAGTAAACCAAGCATCACACGATCGAAATTCTGATAAAAGTATCTGTCGTCATTATCAACATACTTGTCAATATCCTTATCGTCAATACCGTTTGCGCTAAGGTCATCAAGTACCTCGTCATAATAGGATATTATCTTGTCCTTATCCGCAATCGGCACACGCGAAACCATCATCCCCAGAGCCGTTATTCCGCCTGTGTTTCCGCCTACGGTGTACATATTTGAACATCCCTTATCCTCCATTTTCTGACGGATAATATCATATATTATCTCAACCGCGTATCTGTCCTTAGGGTCGGCGTCCGCCGATACCCCCGAGGACATAAAGCCTATGTCAACCGTTTTTGTGTCCCAGGTTATATTGTATTCCTGTATTTTTTCTTTCGGGATTTGTTTAGTGTCCCTGAATGAAAGCTTTGGCGCTGCTTTTGTGTTTTCTGAGAAAAATTCATCAAGAACATCAAGTGTTTTATCAATGTCCTGATTGCCTGCAAGATACGTCATACTGTTCGAGGGAATATAAAAAGTGTTGTAGACTCTTAATAAGTCCTCATAAGTCAGTTTCTTAATCTCGTCAAGCTCACCGCCTGCGCTATATGACGGCGTTGTGTCGCCGTAAATTGCGCGGTATAATTTATCCGCAAGAAAATTTACCGAGTTTTCTTCGGTGTTCAGATTTTTTATGCGAAGCTCATTATATACCACTCCGTTATACTGCGCCTTGCCGTCTGCGTACTCGATACGGATACCCTGCTGACGGAAGATGTTTTCGTCCGTTAAAAATAACGGGTGGAATATTCCGTTCATATAGACGTCTATCATATTGTAGTATTCCGTCTGATTTTTTGTCATTACCATATAGTATGTACAGTCGTCAGCCGTAACACCGTTAAGATAAAGCGATGACGTACCGTTTTGAATATAGTGCATGATGTTCTTTGTCGGGTATTTTTCGCTTCCGCAGAAAAGCGCGTGCTCCAAAACATGATTCGCGCCCTTGCTGTCAACGGGAGGTGTTTTAAAGCCCAGCGCAAACTCTCGCCTATCGGATTTATTGTCGTTATAAATAACGTCCGCGCCTGTTTTCTTGTGGCGGTAACGGTAAATTGTACCGCCTAAATTTTCGCTTTCCTGCGTGCTGACAAGCTCAAACGCGTTTGTTTTTGCAAGTACGGCGGTAAATGCAATATTAAACACCATAACCGCCGCAAATATCGCCGAAATTATTTTCTTCTTCATTGTATCATCCTCCTTATGATTTTATTGTATAACGAAATAATAAATTTTTTATAAAGAAAAAATAAAATATTGACAAATTAAATTTTCCTGCCGAAAAAACCGCTGCATTGCAGCGGCTCATTTCATTATTTAAAGTCTATCAATTCCTTTGCCATAGCAATCAAATCCTGCTCACCCATTGGCGAATCCATCGCGTTAATATGGTAGTATATTCCGTCCTGCGTCCATGATACGCCCTGTACCTTGTGTATTTCAATATCCTCAGTACCGTACGAGAAAACATACTTACCCTCTTCCTCGTCCTTTATATCCTGTTCGGTTTGCACATAATCACCCGGAACAAACTTGTTTGTAAATGCATTGTATCTTATTGACACACCGTTGTAATTTTCTGTTTCCGTTGTGTCTGAGTTAAAAGCGTATTCTGCGGGATCAGCGTCAAGCGTGATTTTGTTGTCGCCATTTGTGTAACGGATTGAAATTGACTTAAATTTCTGCTCATTGCCGTTTTCGTCAACAACTGTAACTCTGGTGTTTCCGTCAACAATGTCATCAATGCTGTTATTTACTTTTGTTGCGTTCTCAAATTTGTATCCGTTTGAAAATTCCGACACTATTTTAGGTGTTATGCCGATGTCCTTTTGCAGTTTTTCGGCTGTCGGGATTTCCTTATATGTCGGAAACGACAATGAGCTTCCCGAGATTACTCTCGTTGTACCCTGTGTTGCGATTGCGGCTGTGCCTATTGCTAAAGCTGACACAGATGCCGCAATTATTAAACCTTTTTTCAGTGAAATTCTTTTCGATTTTTTCTCTTTTAATATTCTTTTCATATTTAAACGCTCCTGCTTTGTCAATTCAATATTTTTGTACTTTGAAAAATCTACCCTTATATCGTTGAAATAATCAAATTTATTTTTCATTGTGATCACCCCGTAAAGTATTTTTCCTCAGCTTGCGCCTGCCTCGTGAAAGTCTGTTATACAATGCCGATGAACTGATATTCATGTCATTCGCTATTTCCGAAATGGTTTCATTATCAATATAACGTCTGTAAAAAATCTCCCTGTCACGCTTTGGCAGTGAGGATAAAAGTTCATTTATCTCATCTTCTATTTCTTGCTTTAAAATACTGCTCTCCGCCGTGAGTGACGAGGGAATAGTTTCATCTATCTTTGCAAAAATCTCTTTATAATATTTTCGTTTGTAATCTACGCATTTATATTTGCAGATTGCGCCAATCCAGTTTTTCAAAGAATTTTTGCGGGGATTGAATTTTGATATGTTATTCCATATTGAAAAAAGCGTGTCATTAATACATTCGTCACGGTATGTATCACTTATGTGATACGATACTATTGATTTTATAAGTCCGCCGTATTGGTCCACAAGGGCATTAAGAGCGAATTCATTTTTTCTTTTAATACCGTAAACGAGTTCTTCATCGTTCATGCTCAATTATGTCACCTTCTTTTAGAAACGTTTCTCATATATTAATACGAAAACAAAAAGCATTTTCTATCATTTTATCACAAAAAAATATTAAAATGCACTTATCGGCGAAACTTGACACAAAATTGCTTCTATAGTAAAATAAAAATATTATGTAAGTTTAAGGATATAATATTAACATGGACAGAATTACTATTGAAAATTTTGATATAAAAATTAATAAGGAAAACGTTCTAAAAACCCTTGGCTGTTTTGAGGGAAGCGAGGTTTATAATACCGTGTCAAAATATTTTGACGAGGAGGAGGACGTAGTTCTTGATTTAATCTATCCGAGAGCAATAATCAAGACGGAAGAAATGCGCGCTTATTGTATTATGACGCTTGGCGAAAAGATAAGCGAGTATTCAAAGTCGCTTTTTGATAATGGCGAGGGAATGAAGGGTATACTGGTTGACGCTATGGCGGACGATTATCTGTTTTCAATGGATAAAGTTTTATCGGAGCGGATAAAACTTGAATGTGCCGCGACCGGATATGGTGTCAAGCGAAGACTTGATGCGCCTAAGGATTTTCCGTTATCTCAGCAGCGGGTTATAATTGAGAAGACACGTATTAAAAATGTGGATATGACAAGCGCATTTATGTTAATTCCGGTCAAAACATTCGCGTATATTCTGGAGTTTACGACGGATAAAAATATTTTTAACGCTCAGCATGACTGTTCAAAATGCCGAAATTTTGATTGTCCGAGAAGAAGCGCTAAAGATGAGGGTGATTTTGATGTGCTGTCAGGCTATGAATTTACTCCGTCGCTTGGAGAGTGCAAAAGCGCCGTATGTATTGATATAGGAACAACAACAGTTGCCTTTGAACTGATAACAAATAGGGGAGTGCGGAAGGTGTATAAGACTATAAATCCTCAGAGACGTTTCGGCGTTGATGTGTTGTCAAGAATAGAGGCGGCAAACCGCGGAAGAGAGGAAGAACTTTCCTCGCTTATACGCTACACGCTTATAAACGGATATAACGAGGTTACAAGAGAATATGGAGACGTAGAAAAAGTTGTAATTGCAGGCAACACTTCAATGGTGCATATGCTTATGGGATATTCCTGCGTTTCTTTGGGAGAATATCCGTTTAAGTCGGAGCATCTTGACTCTGTAAAAACAGATTTTGCATCGGTCACAGGAGGAACGCCTGTAATTGACACGTTTATATACGGCGGCATATCGGCTTTTGTGGGTGGCGACATAGTAAGCGGTCTTTACATGTGCGACTTTGATAAATCTGAGGAAGTAAATCTTTTTATAGATCTTGGCACAAACGGTGAAATGGTGATAGGGAACAGGGATAAAATTATAGTTACATCTACTGCCGCGGGACCGGCTTTTGAGGGCGGAAGAATCTCATGCGGAGCAGGAAGCGTGGACGGAGCAATATGCGGTGTTGATCTCAAAAACGGAATAATTGAAACAATCTCCGGCAAGCCGCCCGTGGGTATTTGCGGAACAGGAATTATAGAACTTGTATCTGAGCTTATTGACAGTAAGATTATTAATAATACCGGGCTGCTTTGTGATGATTATTTTGTAAACGGGTATAAAGTGTCTGAAGACGTGGTATTCACACAGAATGATATACGTCAGGTGCAGATGGCTAAAGCGGCGGTAAGAGCGGGAATTGAATCGCTGACTGAGCAATACGGCATTGCTGCAGGAGACATAAATAGAGTGTACCTCGCGGGAGGATTCGGATATGGTCTTTCGCCCCAAAAGGCTTGTAATATCGGTATATTGCCGATGGAGTTTATCAGTAAAATCAAGGTGATAGGAAACTCTTCTCTCGGCGGCTGCGCCAAATATTGTTCCTCGGCTGACGGAGACGAGCGTATTCATCATATAAAAGAAATTTCCGAAGAAATCTCACTGGGTAACAATGAAAACTTTAATAGAATGTATATTGAATATATGAATTTTTAATATATAAAGAAAAGCTGCCTTTATGGCAGCTTTTCTCATGTTTATGTGAGGTAAGATAAAAAGATGTATAAACAATTATTTTAAGCTTATGTCAATCGCGTTATCATAGTCAAGCTTGAAGTCATAATATCCGATTAACAGATGAGTAAAGGATTGCTGAAGCTTTTCCTTGCTGACACTTTCATTAAGCGGCAGCTTATTTCCTCGCTCGTCATATTCGTCATATGAGTACTTAGCCGTATATGAATTTGTATCATGATGTACCTCTGTTGTCAAAAGACAGCCTAATTTTCCGCCAGGCTCTATATTGTTGCCGTCCTTATCCATTGTCTGAAAATACGGGTCATACATCACAAATCCGTCCTTGTAGTAGTCAATCTCAAATGCGCCGTCTGAAAAACGTATATCAGTTACAACAACACTTCCGTAAGCGCTGGTCTTAAAGACAAGCGGATACGTGCCTATCTGCTGAGTTGTTGATTTCTCCTCGTTATAGGACATTGTGCCTGCCACAGGAACAATTTTAAGCGCCTTGGTATTCGGTGTCGCTTTAAGGATTTCAATCATATTTGTTGTTTCAACTCCTACACGTCCGCCGCATAAATCGGTATTAAGAACATCAAGGCTCTGTCCGTTTTCGTCAAATATGGCGCTGCCGCTCAGCTTCATTCCGCCGTAGCCTTCGCACGTATCCTTTACAACAAGCTGGTTTCCGAACGGTGAGAATACGACTTTTGAAATCTCTATCTCGCCCTGCTGTTCATTTCCGTTTTCATCATAGTAAGTCAAAGGGGACTTCTTGTTTACTTCTTTTACAATGCTCTTTGTTTCAACGCTTGTCTTTTTAGCCGTGGTTGAGACATATAAAAGCTTTGCCTTGTCAGCATCTGTGAGAGTGACATTATCTCTGTAAAGATAGTCTCCCTCAAATTGACTTTCACTCTTTATACTTGTTTCAGCATACATTTCCAGTGTAAAGGTATCGGGTACTTCCATATTCGCAATATTCAGCTTCATAACTCCCTTATATGTGCCGTCCTCTGAAAGATATGCCTCGTCTTTATTGTTATTGCCGAGGTTTGCCAGCTTACCATTTATTCTGCAGAGAAACCATAGATTATAGTCATCCTCGGTCATCGGCGCATCATCTTTTTTCAGCGTATAGAAAACGTGCATAAAGTTATCGTCTGTCGCTAAATTATCGATAGTTACAGTATAACCGCCGTAGGACGCTGTCGCGCCGATTTCCTCGTTGTATTCGGCAAGTTCCGCCATACTCGTAATGTCTACAGCCTTGTCAGACTGAAAATAGGAAATCATATTGCCAACGATATTTCCCGCCGCAAAAGCTGTTGTTATGCTGATAATCGCCACGCATGCCACTGCCGCGGATATGCGCGTTGTTTTTTTGAGTGTAGATTTTTTCATTTCATTCTCCTCAATTCTATCTATTATCCTATTTTTCAGAGCGTCGTCAGGTTCAATCTTGGAAAAAACCTTTTCAAAATCTTCTCTATGCATAGAAAAAACCTCCTTCTATCAAAATATCCTTCAGTCGTTTTCGCCCGCGGGAAAGTCTTGACAATACTGCCGATAAGGACATATTCATGATATCGGCAATTTCCTGTGCTTTGTAACCCTGGTAATAATGCATGTATATTATTACTCTGTATTTTGGGGGCAGAGATAAAATTTCTTCCATAATGCTTTCTTCTTCATCTGATGTCATATACATAAGCACGTCTTCATCATGTATTACATTTTTATACCAGTTGGATTTTAAGATGTTTTTGCATATATTAATGGAAATTCGCATCAAATACGATTTCGCATGGCTGTCATTTTCAAATCCCGGCTTATTTTCCATAAGCCTTATAAAGCTTTCAGTGACTGCTTCCTCGGCATCATCTTTATTTTTCAGATACAGAAGACAAACACTGTATACTGTTTTGGAATGCTTTTCGTACATATCTGAAAAATATTGTTTTTCACTGTCGGTCATTTTGCTTCGCTCCTTTCATGACACAGTAAAATATGTTTTGCCGTGTCAAAATTTACAGCTGTATTTGCAAATACATATATAATACAACTGAGGAATGAAAATTATTGCAAAATAAATTTATTTTATTAAATTATTAATTATAAACATATCGGCGGTCAAAGACCGCCGATAATATAAAATCAATTATTTATTTTGCGAAATATACGAACAGCTGTGACAGCATCACAGCCGCCTGAGCGCGGGTAGCTGTTTCCTTCGGGCGGAAAGTTCCGTCTTCAAAGCCTGAAATAATTTCCAAAATCATCGCGTCGTTAACGTCGCCTTTCGCCCAATCCGAAATTGTTTCAAAATCACTCATAACGGCTTTCTGATATTCGGGGATTGATACGTTCTTATACTTAGCCGCTCTTGTAACCATTGATGCCATTTCCTCGCGCGTAATAGGCGCGTCAAGGTCGGCGGGTGTTTCAAATGCGATATTTTCATCAATAAGGTTTGCTTCTTTAGCCGTGTCTGAATACGGCTTTGCCCAATGCTCGCCATCTTTTGCCGCACCTGCTTCAAGCTTTAGCGCATTTGCGATAAGCGTTGCAAACTGTCCTTTTGTAACCTTGCCGTCGGGCACAAAAGTGGTATCTGTAACACCGCTTATGATGCCTTGATTATACATGTCTGCGACATAGTTATATGCCCAGTGTGAATTGTCAATATCAGTGAACGGAATTGAAGCTGGTTCTGTCGTTTTTGTCTTAACCGGTAAATCAATATGACTGCCGCTCTGAATGTCAGGATTAACCTTGCCTGAAACTGTCTTTATTTCAGGAGCGGGCACTGTTTCGGTTTCCGCGCCCATATAGAAACTTGTGTTTGTCGGCTGATTATAGTGATTGTTCTGCCATGCGACAGCCTCGCGGTACGTTATGTCGTGCATAAGGCACGGAATTTTATATTCTGTTTCATACGGTGTAGCGTAAATGCGAAGTTCAGTATTAGCCGCGTCGCGCCAGATAATTTCCTCGCGCCAATCGCCGAAAATGTCGGCAACAAGACATGGAACTGCCTTTGTTCCATTATTCGACGCACTTCCAAACGCTTCATAAAGAGTGTCGAGACATTTGTCGTTCCAATTATATTTTGAAATTGTTGTGCCGTCAACAAGTTCTGAAAGCAAATCTCCGTCCCAAAATGCCTTGAAGTTCATAGGCAATGTACCTGAAAGTACCTGACCCGTTTCTTCGTCCTTTTTAAATTCGCCGTCAGTATCACGGTAGCGGAACGTATTCCAGCCGTTGCCAAGCGTTTCGCCGCTTGTAAGCTTTAAAGTCTCGCCTTCAAGCATTGGCTGTAATTCCTCAGCAACTCCTGAAACAAGCTGTTTTCCGTCATATGACATCAGCGGAGTACCCGTTGAACCCCATACTTCCCAGCCTTTACTGGTAGGGTCAATATCAGCCGCGCGTGAGCGTCCCGTGTCTTTTGGCTTATTAAAGCCGTAAATCACCTGACCCGTGCGCGCGTCATGCAAATCAATATTCGCCGGAAGTTCCTTTGTTTCATGACATGACCAAATGTAATATCCATCATAGTCGGGTGTCATTTTTGCAACGTCAAATGCGTCTCCGTGGCAAAGCTTTATTTGCGTGCCGTTAACATCAGCGTATGTAGCATACATGAATTTACCGTCATCATCAATCGCGCCGGCGCCCGACAGGATTTCGTCTTTGCCGTCAAAATCTATATCGGCAACAGCCATACTGTGATAGCCTGCGTTATACATATTTTCAGTCGTCTGTGTGCTGCCCGAATCGTATTGCCACAGTTCTGTAAATTTGCCGTCCTTGTAGTCCCATGCCGCAAGCTTTACCGCGTCCCAAGCGCCACGAAGCATTACAATGCTCGGTGTTTCGCCGTTAAGATAGGCGGTTGATAGGAGATAGTGGCTTGCGCGCTTGGTAAGACGCGAGGTGTCCGTATACTTTGACGACCAGCTTTCAAGCGGGTCACGCTTAGGAAGAAGTTCTGTGCGCGCAATCTCCACGCCTGTCTGACCATCAAATACTGACAGGTACTCATTGCCCTCGGCAAGATACTGTCTGTCCTTCTGCTTTTGAAGACTCTGAACATAGTCCGCGTCGGCAATACCGATTTTATTGCCCTTGCCGTCCGTCATACCGTCATATGAACGCATAACAACTTCCGCTTTGCCGTCTCCGTCAAAGTCGTACACAAGGAAGTTTACATCAATTTCATTTACCTCATTTTTGCCTATATCAAGCGTCCACATATGCGTGCCGTCCATTTCGTATGCTTCAACGAGCGGATACGCTTCGCGCGTGTCGATTACTTTTTTAGTCGCCTCGTCAACCTGTAACTTGTTGAAATAGTCAGCGGGAGTACGGCGCACGACAATTTCATATTCACCGTCACCGTCAAGATCGCCGACAGAAGCGTCATCAATATTATATCCGCCCTTGTCGTACTGCTTAACGGGAATTGACATATATTCCTTGTCCCACGCTTTAACTGTTGTTGTTTCCTCGCCTATGGTAAGCGTGTATTCATCGCCTGCCTTGCCGTCCTTGTCAACGTAGTTTGTTGTGTCGGTAATGTCTATTATTTTTTCGCCGTTTTTGGAAAGCGTATATGTTAAGTTCGCGCTATCTGTTCCTAAAAAGCGCCAGCTTACAAGTATGCCTCCGTCCTTTGCGGGTACTGCGACAAGTCCGCGGTTTAAGTCCTCCGCCTGCTTTAATGCAGCAGGACGGTTTTTATAAAGTTCCTGTGTCTGCGCTTTGGCGGAGGAGTCCTCCTGCGCCTCGTATTTGTCGCCTATGCCGAAATCCGCCGCAAGCGCGTTCGCGCCAGCGCTCAGCAGCATACAGCTCGACAGAATACCTGATAATAGTTTTTTGTTCATTTTGTTTTCTCCTTTCTTATTTATATGTTTAATTATTAATTAGACCTATTACAATGACGCGTACATGCTGTACAGATTAGCGTAAATTCCGTTTTTATCTATCAGTTCTTTGTGAGTGCCCTGCTCTTCGATGCCGTTTTCCGTAAGAACAAGTATCATATTCGCGTTTCTTATAGTCGTCAGTCTGTGCGCTATGGTAAATACCGTTCTGCCCTTTGCAAGTTTTTCCAAAGAGTCCTGAACTATTTTTTCGCTTTCGTTGTCAAGCGCGCTTGTAGCCTCGTCCAGAATAAGTATCGGCGGATTTTTAAGGAATACGCGCGCAATGCTTATTCTCTGTTTTTGTCCGCCCGAAAGCTTAACTCCTCTCTCGCCGACGTATGTATCGTAGCCATTTTCAAGCGCGCTGATAAACTCATGCGCTCCGGCTTGCTTTGCCGCTTCCTCGACTGCCGCGCGGTCTGCCCCCGGCATTCCATAGGCAATGTTCTCATAAACCGTGCCCGAGAATAAATACACGTCCTGCTGGACAACACCGATTGCGTTTCTGAGCGATTTCAGCTTAACGTCTCTTATATCTGTGCCGTCAATTAAAATCCGTCCGTCTGTTGTATCATAAAAACGAGGTATCAGATTGCAAAGCGTTGTCTTACCGCCGCCCGATGGTCCGACAAGCGCGACACTGTCGCCCTTTTTTATATCAAGATTAATACCCGAAAGTACCTCGGTATTATCATCGCTGTAATGGAATCCCACATTTTCAAATTTAATATTTCCCTGAACGTCAGTTAACTCTTTCGCGTTTTCCTTATCTGTAATCTCAGCGGGAGCGTCCATTATTTCAAGAAAACGTTCTATACCTGTCATACCGCGCTGGAATTGCTCCGTAAACTGGATAATTGTGCGGAGCGTTGCAAGGAGCGTGCTCACGTATAAAAGATATGCCGTAAGGTCTGCAGGACTCACCTTGCCATTTATCATAAACAGCGTGCCCGCGACAACGACCACCAAATACATAATACCTTCAAATGCTCTGTTTGATGTTTGGAATCCTGCCATATAAAAATAACCGAGTTTTTTTGTTTCAAGGAACTTCTTGTTGCCGTCCTCAAATTTTTCAGCCTCTATTTCCTCATTTGCAAATGACTTTACCACGCGTATGCCGAGCAGTGAGTCTTCTACCTGAGAATTAATCTCTCCAATCTGATTGCGCTGTTTCTTAAACGCTCTTCGCATACGGGTGTTAAAAAACTTCACAAACGCGAATATAAGAGGCAGTGACGCGAAGATTATCAGTGTCAGAGGCACGTTTACTCCGCACAGAATAATAAACGAAACAATGATTTTAAGTCCTGCGATAAAAATTTCTTCGGGACAATGGTGAGCAAATTCCGTTATATCAAACAAATCACTCGTTATTCTCGCCATAATCTGACCGACTTTGTGGTCTGCGTAATACGAATGGGACAGCGTTTCAAGATGTTCAAATAAATCACGGCGCATATCCGTTTCAATTTTAGCGCCCATAATGTGCCCCGTATTTGCCATATAAAAATTGGCAGCGGAGTCTATAATCCTCAGAATGAGGTAAAATAAGCCTATTTTGAGTATTATGCCGACTGTCAGTCCCGCTATATTATTAATCCCCATATCCGTGATGTATCTCACGAGCATAGGGAACACAAGTTCGCATACTGTGGTAAGTGACGCGCATATAAGGTCAAGTATCAATATCCATTTATATTTCTTAAAATAGGGCGCGAATCTTCCTATAAGATAACCCATTTTCATTTGTTTTTCTTCACTTTGCATAATTAAATATCCTCCGAATTATCTAATTAATATTTTATAATAATCATTTTATAAAGTCAATATAAAATACAGAGTATTCATTTTTTACACTTTTAATTTTAGTAGATTTTCGTCAAAATCAGGGATGTGCCAAGGTTTGCAAAAATAAAATACCGCTTGAAATTTTGATTTCAAGCGGTATTAGAATTTGGTCGGAGTGACAGGACTTGAACCTGCGGCCCCTTGACCCCCAGAATAGCGGTTTACGTGTCCCGTAAACCGCTTAAACTCTGATAAAATAAAGGGTTAAGCTATATTTTTAATATGGCTTATGTTATCCCCTGTTATCCTAAAAAATACCCCTTTTTCCGTCGTGTTGTAGTACAAACTGTAGTATACTACAAATATACACGAAAATATATAAATTGACAAACTCTGCAAGACGTGTTATAATCTCTACTACAGCAAGGAAATACGGCGGCGGTTGTTTCCAGCACCTACCGAAAGGGGGTGTTTGTATGGAGTACATACTATCACTTGCATTTATTGTAATGATTATAGTAATCTGTCTAACGAGATAACCGCCACTTCTGCCAAAGTAGCGGTTAAATAATATAAAACCCTACTAACGCGGAAACAGCCGAAGCCCTTCCACGCTGTACCACCTATTCTACTGAATGGGTGGTTTTTTATTTCTATAATTATATTACCACAACGACGGGAATAAGTCAAGAAAAATATATAATTTTAAAATTTTTAGAGGGGGCTATATATAAATAGCACTCTTGAAAGGAATATAAAAAACATATACCCCCCTTAAAAAATAATATACTATTATATTATTTATATTATAAATTATAATAATTATTATATATAGTATTATATATAGTTAGTATGTATATAGTATATTATACTATAAGTGTTTTATAAAGATGTTATACGCTGTAAATTATACGTACCATTTATGCCCACAGCTCTGACATATTGCTACGGTCTTATTCTTAAATTTGGTCTTCCCTGTACCTTTACGACGACCGACCAGAAGCCACAAGCCGAGTGTAAAGAATATTAGCGTGCCTCTCCCCAACTTCCATAGGCAGCCTGTATTACGTGTACGGGTCTTACCGCCTGTCTGTTCTACTGTTACGTTTACATTTTCGCTTCCGCATTTTGGACATACCATTGTCTTTATCCCCTTTCGTTTCTGTTGTCGTTTGTCTTACAGGCAAATTATACCATAGTGTGACACAAAAAGCAATACCCTACAGCAAATTCAGCTGTAGGGTATTTTCGGTTAGCCTTTATCGGTGCTTCGTAAGTCTTCAAGAGTTATGTTTATGTGTTGGTTATCTGGTAATATAAAGGCTAATTCACAGCCTAAGAAATCGGCTATTTTTACCAGGTCAGCCGCGGAAAAGCTATCGCGGTTAAACTTGTTAGCTAATGATTGTGGCGTCATTCCTAAGTAGGTTGCTAACTCAGTATTTTTCTTACCTTTTAGTTGTAACATTCCTTTTACCTTATTAGATATTCCCACGAAACACACCCCCTTTCTTTTGTCTACAAGACAATTATACACTATATTGAGTATAAAGTCAATACAAACGTGAAAAAAATAATCAAAAAAGTTTATAGAAACTATTGACAACATACTCAAAATAGTGTATACTATACTCAACAAATCAAAAAACTACACAAAAACGTGAAAACGAAAGGCGGTAAACAAAATGAAAACTGTAACTATTACTTACAGTGTCTTAGTACACGATTTAGACGGAACTACAACCGAGCGGAAAGCCTGTTTAGATGTTGCATTGTCTAATAAAAACTGTTCCGTGTTATTAGCCGTTGGAACAGGACGCGAAACAGCAGTATATGAGCGTGTAGAAAACTTTGTCAGAAGCGCGGAACTCTTGAAAGAAAGACAATACGTTGAAGGTAGTATCTACCGTATAGCACTAAAGAACTAAAGAAAGGAAGGTGATTGACAATGAAAATTTATCAAGTAGATGTTACGGTACACAATGCCCCTGTAACGTCAAAATCAAAAGGACCTGTAAACGCAGTTACGTTTATGATAAAAGCTGCTAATGAGGTAGACGCTAAGGTAGAAGCCTTAAATTTGGCAAGGCGTACACAGGTTAAGCACCCGCGAATATATAAGGGGGCTACGTTTACAGTAGCCCAGGACGCTGTAAAGATTTTCGGCTGAAGGGGTGACGCATTGTGAAACTAACTAATTTAATACCAGCGTCGCCGTCGTGCGACCTGGTAGAGATTGAAAACGGGCAGCCTGTAACGACTAGCTTAAAACTTGCGGCGTTATTCGGTAAAAATCATAAAGAAGTCTTACGCGATATTCGCGACAAGATATTACCGAATGTGTCGACAGAATTTAACGAGCGCAATTTTGCGCCCGTTGATTACAAGGACGGAAAAGGACAGTACCGACCTATGTACTACTTAACCCGTGACGGCTTCACTATGGTAGCTATGGGTTACACAGGACCTAAAGCTATGCAGTTTAAGGAATTGTACATAGACGAGTTTAACAAAATGGAAGCCGTGATACAAAAACGACGACCGAACAGCGACGACCTGGTAGACCTGGCAGCGTCAAAGATTACAGCTAAGCTATTTCCTCAGTTTATGAAAACCGTGTCTAACACATTGTCAAAAGAGATTGTAGAGCAGATACGCCGTTTACCGCAGGGCGAACAGTTATTACAGCTGCCTGCAACGACAGAGCCTACAAAAGCTGTAGTACCGAAGGCGAAAAGAACCTACGTAACAACGTATATAATTATAGTCTGGGACAATGACGGTATACAGCTTTACACGACGAAGGACAATAAGCGCTATATAGCATTTCTGAAAGAGATTACAGTCCAGGGTAAGGCGTACAAGGTGGAACGTGTAAAGACCGTAACATATAAGTAACGCAGAGTAACGGGGGCTTCGTTCCCCGGTAATGCGGCCAGGTAGACGGTTACAAGCCCGTGCCGTAAAATCATATTGAAAGGGGTTGTATGTATGCAACTTGAAAGAAATGCCCGTATACGGGACCAATTATGGAGTAGAAAGGCACGGCAAACACGCTGGGGGGTATCGTGTGTATTCCCTAAGCCGAAAGACGCTGTAGGTATAGCTATAGCAGAAGCAACGTATACCGTCAATTATGACGCTATGGTTAAGCTGCACGACCTGTTAGGTATCGGTCAGACGAACAGTATACCCGATTACGTGAAAATGGTAAAAGGGTCTATAACGTTGAAGTACGCTGACGAGCATAGACGTTTTATAAGCGGTCGCTACAGAACTTCAACGACGACGGCGACTGACAAACGCCGTGCTACGTTACGTATGCTGAAGCTACACAATACACCGCTTCCGACAGAAATTGTCATAGAAAGGCTGGTGTAGTTATGAAAGCAACAAAAGAAAACTGTACGTATACAGTAGTCGAGGTCATAAGTAAGAATAGTATACGTGTCAGTAAAACTACAGTACATAGTAGAATGATGAACGCCGTAACAAGCGCTATTAAAAGTAAGCACCCGTACAGGGTTATTCGTGAGCCTGTAAGCTGTACTACAGTTTAAAAAAATTTTTATGTTTTTATAGAGTAATGCGGAAAAATACAGGATAACAGAGGATAAACGAGGATATAAAAACGGCGTACCTGTTAGACAAGTGGCTTATTGACGCTAAAAATTTTTTGCTGTATGATTGTCGTACAGACAAACAATTTACAATGAATTGTCTTAAAGAATAACCGTATAAGGGGGTGTTATGTATGGCAAACAAGATTAAATTTTTTCGACTTACCCAGGGCTTACAGCTAAAAGCATTAGCCGTTGATACAGGGTTATCGCTGGGACATTTAAGCCACTTAGAAAACGGTGGTAAGCAGCCGTCGAAGTCCGCTATGGAAGCTATAGCGACCGCGCTTAAAAGAACGGTACAAGAAGTATTTTACGACGACTACACCGACGCGGACGCTGAACTTCTTGAAAAGTGCGGCTATAAATTGTGCGACGGGCTTATCGTCAGAGCCGTAGAGGAAGGGGGCTTACCGAATGGCGCAGACGTATAGAAACATTGAGGAATTACCCGCTATGCTGACGGTGTATCAATTACGCAGCTTCTTAGGCATAGGGCAGCGACAGGCGTACGAACTGACGCATACAGAGGGTTTTCCCGCGTTGAAGATAGGAACAACGATAAAAATACCTAAACACTTACTTATGGATTGGATAAAGACCCATTTAGAAAATAATTCAGAGAAAGGGGCGGCTACATAATGGCATACATAGCAAAAGTACATATACAGGGTTTTCAATCGCATTTTGACAGTACGTTTACCCTGTCGCCCGGTCTGAATGTCATAACAGGACCTTCGGACGCGGGCAAGACTGCAATTATACGCGCCCTTCGTTGGTTCGCATTTAATGAGCCGCAGGGCGAAGCCTTTATACACGTTATACGTGATAATTCGGGCGAGATAATACAGGCTGCCGACCGTGCTACTGTTGCTGTAGAGTTTGACAACGGTGTCGAAATTACAAAAACCCGCCGTAAGGGTAAGACAGTGTACACACACAGCGAATACCCGGACGCTTGGGAAAAGGCCGAATTACCTTTAGAAATCAAAGAGGTATTAGGGCTGGATAAACAGCGATACGGCGATAACTTCGATACGTGCTTAAACTTTGCTTATCAGCTTGACCCGCCGTTCTTGCTTAGTGAAACAGGAAGTGTAGGCGCGAAGGTGTTAGGCAAGCTGGCGGGTACTGAAGTCGTCGACAAAGCTATCGGCGTTATAGTGAAGCAGATGCACCAGACAAGGGAAATCATACGTCACGCAGACAAGGCAGTCGGACAGTATGACGTAGAGCTTTTAGACTATTTGCATACAAAGGATAACCTAAAAGCGGTCGGAAATCTGGAAACGATATACAAAGACGTGGAAGCAGATGTAGCAAAGTATAACAGCTTATGCGATATGGGTAAACGCTACAGTTATTACGACGAAATACGCGGTAACGCGGCCATAGTGATAGAGCGTTACGCAAATGTACCTACGCTTACAACACAGCTTGCAGAGCTGGACGATTTATACGAAAAAGCTGTAAAGCTGAAGGTGTTAGCTAAAATGTTCTGGGATAGTGTCCAGCGTCGTAAATCGTTACGCGAAACACTGAAAACGTTATCAGAAGTCCCGGAACTGTTTACAGACCTTCAGACAGTACGGCAACAAGACGGACGACTAACACAATTAAAAGCCGTGTTATCGAGTTACAGCACGGCGAAATCGGACGCTATAAGATTAACAGGAGTAATTAGCCGTCTGGGTGAAACGGACGCTTTAAACGGCGATATAAAGGCTGTAAAAGCAAAAGCGGAAACGTTAGCCAGACTACAGGAATGTAAGGCGCTTTACGAACGCCGTAAGAGTATCGCGGAAAGCGCGGAACGTACGGTAGAAGCGTATAAATCGCAATACGTTACAGCACAAACAGAGCTTACGGAAGCGTGGAACGCTGCCGGGGGCGTATGTCCGCTATGTAACCAACCTATAAAGGGGGACGGCGTATGTACACACTAAACGACTTCTTTTGTGGTTGTGGTGGTATCGGTTTAGGCTTCAAACAGGCGGGTTTTGAGTTCGCCGGGTCGTGGGACTTTGACAAGTACGCGGTACAGAGCTACGCAGCAAATGTTGATAAAAACGTTATACAAGCTGACATTACAAAAATGACTATAGACGACGTACCTTACGCGGACGTTTGGGCGTTCGGCTTCCCTTGCCAGGACCTTAGCGTCGCGGGTAAACAAGCGGGTATAGTTATAGAGTGTATGGAGTGTGGCGAAACCTGGGAACTTACGTCCGAAAATTATACGTCGGAAAACCCTTGTCCGCGTTGTGGTTGTACACGAAATAAAGCCGCAAGCAGAAGCGGTATGTTTTTTGAAATAATGCGACTGCTTGACGAAGCTACAGAGAGAGAGAGCCAGAAGCTACCGCTTATACTGTTAGCAGAAAACGTAAAAAGGCTGAAGCCATATCTACCTATCCTGGAAGCAGAATACGCGAAACGCGGGTACAGAATGTATTACACGTTGTACAATTCAAAGTATTTCAATGTACCGCAAAACCGGGAACGATACTTCGTTGTCGGTGTGCGTAACGACTTGCCGGGCGACTTTGTATTCCCTACAGAGCAACACGACTATATACCTAAGCTGTCGTCGATATTGGAAACGAACGTAGACGAGAAGTTTTATATTAACGACGACAAGGCTAAGACGATTATAGAACAGGCACTACAGAGGTTACAGGGGCTTGAAGATTGCCACGCAACTATAACCCCAGACCGTATCAATAAACGGCAGAACGGGCCGCGTGCTAAAGAAAACGAAAAAGAGATGTTTACACTTACAGCCCAGGACTTACACGGCGTTATAGTGGACGATACATACGGCTTTAGCGGGGTTCGTCCTTATACTGAAGCTGCACCGATATTACGAAGTAGTCGACAAGGCGTTAAGGTTGTTGAAAAAGACCTTATACCCGAAGGCGATACCGTGGCAAGTGCTTTAATTCACAGTAGAGGGCTTGAAACACGTAAAGACGGTATTAGTCATTGCGTAAAAGGTGCTGAAGGCGGCAGTAGTAAAAATTTTGTTGTAGAAAGGGCTGAAGATGATGTTACCTAAAATTATGCAAGTCGCGCACAAAGGCAGCGGCGGTCAAAAAGGGTTTATACATCATACGGAAGGCATTGTAGGCGCTGTAACGGCGACAGATTATAAAGACCCTAAGTATATCTTAGAATTTTCGGGGGGGGTACGATATGAGTAAAGACACTGATATAAACGTCTTAGGTATGTTGGATATGAAAGGCCACGACCACAGCAGACGCGTACACGGTACAGACGGCATTAGTCCTACGGCTACTGCTGTAGCTGGCGGTACGCACCACATAAAAGTATTCGACCCTACACGGTATAGAGTACGTAAACTTACGCCGACAGAGTACGGACGTTTACAGGGCTTCCCTATGGATAGCTGGGAACAGGTTGTAAGCAATTCACAGGCTTATAAGCAATTCGGAAACGCCGTAACGGTTACGGTGTCCCATACAATAGCTACAGCTATTGCGGGCTTTTTAGACCAGGTAAAGGGGTGATAAATTGAAATACGTAGGAAGCAAGGCACGTATAGCTAAACACATAGTACCGATTATACAGCACTATTTAGTTAAGGAAAACCGTCGTATGTATATAGAACCCTTTGTAGGTGGTGCAAATATCATAACACATATTAAGCACCCGTTAAGGCTGGGTACAGACAATAGTTTACCACTTATAGACCTTTTGCAATATGTAACTGTCGGGGGGGGGGGGCTTCCGCAGACTGTAAGTAAAGAGCAATACGACGACGCAAGAAAGCACCCAGAGCAATACGACAGCTGGTATGTTGGTGCTGTCGGCTACTTAGCCAGCTATAACGGTAAATACTTTGGGGGTTACGCTGGAATAGTACATACAAAATCGGGAATAGTACGCGATTACTATGACGAAGCTAAAAGGAATTTGGAAGCACAGGCTGTATTACTACAGGCTGACCCACCCGTTTTTACGTGTATAGATTATAAAAATCTTGATAGCATTTTTGAAAAGGGGTTGACTAATGCGTTAATTTATGCTGACCCACCATATACGGGTACAACAGGTTACGGCAAAGACTTTAACCACGCTGAATTTTGGGAAACTTGCCGACAATGGGCTAACAAAGATAATACAGTAATCGTAAGCGAACTATCCGCTCCTGCTGATTTTGTCTGTATATGGGAAAAACCTGTAACCCGAACACTGAACCACAATGGCCGTAATACGGCTACTGAAAAACTATTTATGTATAAGGGGTGATAAATTGAAAAATCAATATCTAATCAAAGGCAAGAAAGCAGTTATTTTTGTAGACCTTCCCCCGGACTATAATTTAGGCGGGTACGTGGAAGTGTACATAGATAAGGCTGACCTTGACCTTATACAGAGCTTCCCCGGTACGTGGTACGGCTTCCGTCATAAGCATAACGACAAGCTGTATGTACGCGGAACGAAGCAAAGCAAAGTACCGCAGGGCTACACATCAAAGCAACCATTATTACACCGTGTATTAGCCCAGCCCACGAGGGGCGAAAACACCGCTTTTAAGGACGGTAACAGCCTTAACTGTTGCAGAGATAACCTAATCAATTTACCGATAGGCCAAACATACGCGCCGTCTAAACTTGACAACATAAAGCAGCTGGTAGTAAGGGGCGTACATTGGCGTGCGGATAAACAGTGCTTCGAGGTAAAGGCTTACCACGATAAAAAGGGCTACTACTTAGGCTTATACGCTATGGACGATTGGGAAAAAGCGAATACAGCTGTAGAAATCTTTAGGCGCATAGGCCCAGACGAATACTTTAAAAAGTATCGTAAAGGTGAAACTAATTTTGATGAAGCGAAAGGAGTTTAAACAATGGATATTAAAGAGCGCATAGAACAGGCACAGGAAAAACTGAAACAGGCAGAACAGGCTAAAACCGTTGCGGAAACGCAGTTAGACAGTGCAAAGACCGAATGTGATAATGTCGTCGAGCAAATGCAAGAGTTAGGCGTTACGCCAGAAACCATAGACGGCGAAATAGAACGCCTGGAAAAAGAGGTCGACGACGGACTTACAGCTATTGAACAGGCTATACCGACAATAGAGTAAGGGGGTAATTACTATGTTATCTCAGTACCGAATTAACACTGTACGTACGAACTTGCAAACATTGAAGGAACGACTTGTACAGGATAACGCAAAACGAGAACTACTGCTAAAGCACAAACAAAACGCGCTTGATGAAAAAGCAGAAGCCGAAAATCAGATAGGCATATTTGATAAGGTGCAGATACTTTTACAGAAAACAAGCGAGTATGCAAGACAGCAAGCAAAAGACCGTATAGAAAGCGTTGTAAGCGAAGCGTTAAATGTCGTATTTGGCGGTAATCACGTATTCATTATTGAATTAGGCATACGCGCGGGGCAGCCTGTAGCTGACTATTGGTTAAATGACGGTACGACTGTTACGAAACTTGAAAAGCCAGACTATGACCGCGGCGGCGGTAAAGTTGATATTATCGCTTTAGCTTTAAGGCTGGCTATTGGTGAAATGGAAGGTGTTACAGGTCCCCTATTCCTGGACGAAGTAGGTAAGCACGTATCAAAGGAATACGCGCCGAATGTGGCGTACTTCCTCAAACAGTACAGCGCACAATTTAACAGACAAATAATACTGATTACGCATAACGCGGACCTTGCCGAAATCGGCGAAACAAGCATAAGCGTATCACGTAGACCGTCTGGCGAAAGTGAGGTGAAAGCAGAATGAGCGAAAAAATAGAGCTTACAGAAAAGCAGAAAGTCATTATAAAAAGTTTAGGCCACTCTTTGTACACAGAAGAATTTTTAGCAGAATGGCTAAACAGAAACGACAATGTAGAAATTAACGTCGTCGCTGCTTTACAGGCAATGGGCGCAAAAGGTTTTTTTGAAGCTGTAAAACAGTTAGAGAAAGTGTGGTGATTATAATGGCTAAATTCATATTTACAGGCGATTGGCATTTACGCGGTAATAACCCGCGAAACCGTATTGACGACTACCAGACGGCAGCTGACGAGAAACTAACTGAAGTTTTAAGTTTTGCGTCTTACTGTAACGCGGACGCTATACTAATGCCGGGCGACGTATGGGATAGACCCGAAGTGTCTATAGGTGTATTACTGCATTACGCGAATATCCTTAAAGACACACTCTGTCCGATATATGCGACAATAGGTAATCACGATATATACGGCTATAACCTCAGTACATACGGACGAAGCAGTCTTAAACTGCTGGAATTGTTAGTACCCGATTTTCACGTTATATTGGAAGACCCTGTAATTATTGGTGATACGTATATTACTGCAACGCCTTACAGCGGTCAAATGGATATAGACGGCTACGGATATAACGGCGACGCTGGGGGCGTAAACGGCTTTACCTATATTCATATAGCGCACGGTATGTTGTTAGACCACAAACCGCCGTTTGACCGTTATACGCTTATAGACGATTGTAAAACCAATGCGGATATAGTATTGACGGGACACGACCACACGGGCTACGGTGTCGTCAGACGTGCTGACGGTAAGCTATTTTGCAACCCTGGCGCACTTATGAGAATGAGCGCCAGCATAAACGAAATAGAACGTCCCGTACGGATAGCAGAAATAACGATTAACAGTACACACGGCGACAGACATATCGACATTCAGCTTGTAAAGCTAAATAGTGCTAAGCCAGGCGACGAAGTTTTAGACCGTAGCAAGATAGACGAAGCAAAGGCGCGTCAGTACGCTATGGATAACTTCAGCACACTAATACAGAGCCACACGGGGCAAAAGGTAATAGCCGACGTCAATCAAATTGTAGAGGAAATCGCAAAACAAGAAGCCTACGCCCCGGAAGTCGTAAAGACGGCGTTAGAGATTTTGGACCAGCAACGCGAAGCTATGGGCGCAAAGGTATAAAACAATATTTAAGAAAGGTAGGTAAACAATATGGAAAAACCGACAAAAGAATTTACAAAACTTTTAAGCGACGACGAGCTACAGGCGACAGCTTTACAGCTTGATACCGCTATAAGTGAAGTCGTTGCGGCTGGGGAAAAACGCGAAAGCGTTTACGGTGAAAAAGCTACACTTATGAAACGCGGGCGCGAGCTTCAGACAGAGATTAAACTTGCTGAAAGCAATGCAATTATGCAGATACAGGGCAACGGTAAAGACGCTTTTGCTATCGTTGACGGTCGTAAGATATTCCTTACAAATGATACGACCCGTGACGCGTACCGCAGAGAAGTAAGCCGCGCCGAACGTACAGAGCTTGCAACAGTTGAAGGTAAGATAATTCAAATTGATATTGAATTAGGCAAAGCAAATGACACCTTTAACACAAAGGTAGAAGCCTTGCGCGGTATACAGGCTAAAGCAAGGTTACAGGCTGCATTACTTGAATATCTGTCGTAGGTGGTTGTTATGGCAGATAGGAAGCAACAGGAACGCCGACAACGTGGCGAGGACTTTCAAGACGAATTACGGCGAAGCTGGCGGGTACTACCGAAATGCTGGCGTATGCGGATAAGTGACACAAGCGGCGGTACACGTCCCGCTGATGAGATTATACTGTTAGAAAGTATAAACATATTAGCCGAAGCAAAACGTACCGCTGGGACAGCGTTTAAGCTGTCTATGATACGCGTAAATCAGCAAAAAGGCTTGTACGACTTTGATTGTGTATTCCGTCGTAATCGCGGTCTTGTCTTTATCAGCTTTTTAAACAAGACGACAGATGAAGCCTACGCCTTCCGCTTTATAGACGCTTTACGCTATATGCGGATAAAAAACGTACAGTATATTACACTTGACGACTTTCGCAAGCGGCTTATACGGTGTGTAAACTTGCCTGTATTATTTGACGACGAACAGAACCGCTATTATGACCTACAGGGGGTGGAAAAGTGCTACAAATAATATATTCAAACAATATAAGGGTTGCAGGCTATACGACAGCGTTACGGTGCAGTATTGCAGACGATTTGACGATACCTAACCCCGCCTATGAAAAGGCGAAACGCCAGCGCCGCCCTACGTGGGGTATGCAGCAACAGCTGAAGCTATACGTTATAGACAATGACGGTACGCTGATACTTCCCAGAGGGTACGGCGAACAGCTACGTAAGCACATAAACGACTACGGTGTACCGTATGAAGATTGCGAAATGTATACGACAGGCTATTACGCAGACTTCGGTAGCTGGAATACAAACTACGTGCTTCGTGATTATCAAGTACCGCTTGTAGAAGCATTAGTAGAGAAAAACGGTGTAGCAGTTGCGCCAGCGGGCAGCGGTAAAACCATAATGGGAATGAAATACATACACACTATGAGCAGGTCGACCGTATGGCTTACACATACGACTGACCTTATGTACCAGACAAAGGCCAGAGCTGAAGCAACTTTAACGGGTGTGGGTAAAGTCGGAATATTAGGCGACGGTAAACGTGATTACGGCGACCGTAAATTGATTATAGCGTCCGTAAAAACGTTACAGGCTAACCCAGATATTATAGACTACCTAAATAAGTTTGTGGGTGTGGTCGTTGTTGATGAAGCGCACCACTTCCCAGCTACACAATTTATAGATACAACAGCTAAGTTTAAGGCGGCACGAATTGTAGGGCTTACAGCGACGCCAGACCGTAAAGACGGCTTACAACAGTTTATGTATATGGGTATAGGACCGTTACGCTACACCGTAGAACGTACCAGCTTATACGACGACGTACAGCTTATACGACCGACAGTAAACTTTGTGTATACCGACTTCGACGCAGACCCGGCAAGCGACCGACAGGGCGACAACGTAGACGCAGGCGGCGACGACCTTAACTACGTTGACCTTATGGATAAGTTGATACATAACGAAGCACGAACGGCGCTTGTAGCGGAAAGTATAGTAAATGCTATTCCGCAGGGACCGGCCTTAGTAATTGCCGAAAGTGTACGCTATTGCTTTATGTTACGTGAGAAAGTCGAAGGCATATTAAAGGAACGCGGTATAACAGGTATAAATACAGCTGTAGTACACGGCGGTATACAGCGTTACGCTTGGCGTGTATCTGCAAACGAGGGTACGGCGAAATCAGCGGCTAACTTCTACGGTACTGAATACAAATACGCTAATCGTCGTTGGCAAGTAAAAACACCGCTGTATACACCAGCAGAGTTTGACGCTTGGCAAGTAACCGCAAAAACGCGTAAGCAGATTTTACAGGACGTAAACGACCGTAAAATAGATATACTTTTTGCTACGCAGCTTGCCCGTGAAGGGCTGGATATTCCGCACCTAAGTGTAGGTCATTCTGTAACGCCTAAGAAGGGCGACACAGGCAACGAACGCAACGGCGCGGGGTTGGAACAAGAGATAGGGCGAATAATGCGCCCGGACCCGCAAAATTCCGATAAAAAAGCCTTCTGGTACGATTACGTAGACGACAAGGTAGGAATTTTCAGACAACAGTATTACACACGTAGAAAGGTTTACAAGCGCTTAGGTATTGCCTTACCGCGTAAACCAAAAACGGAACGTGATGTAATTGACGATTTTTTAAACAAACAAATATTTTAATAATTTTGAAAGGGGCTTATAACAATGAGTGAAGTAAATAAAAACAAGGTAGAGGAAACACAGAACACGACAGTAGATGTACCCGCAAACCCGGCGCAGGACCACGTAGCCGAAAGCGCGATAGCTAAGACCGCGCCTAAAGAGGTAGCCGCATCGCCGACAGCGACGACGTATATTACTACGTTATTGGCTAACATAATGGACGATTTTATCCAGGTTAATGAAGGTCTTGACCTTGACTTTGTGTATATGGGTAGTTGGCTTGTAATCAATAAAAAAGGTCAATTCTACGAAAAGGACGACGAAAGCGTAAACTACGGCGACCATATCGACGTAATTGTAGGACAGGGCGAAAAGCGCTGGAGTTTATGGGGATTGCAGAACAGCCCGGAAGACGGACAGCTTATTGTCGCAGAACGCGAAAAAGCTGACGCAGAAGAGCGTCTTACAGCGTGGTTACTTGAACACCCCGAAGCGGCTGAACGCTACAGCGTTAATGACCTTGAATTACGCTATATAGCGTTTGTCGTGCCTGTAGAAGCTGTAGCAGAAAATCTGAACGACTCAGACGTACTACCGCGTGTATACTTAATGAGCTTCAGCCCTACAGCTACAATAAGCTGGGGCAAGTATACTATGGGTGTGTACCAGGGTAAATACAAAAATATAGGCATTAAGGCGCGTACAGGTGTTGCGTCGGTCGTAACACGTTTGTCGACTAAGGAAATGAAGGGTAAAGACCCGTCCATATCGTGGCTGGGTGTTGAGTTTGAAGCTATGGGTATGTTTAACCCGGACGAATACACGAAGTAATATAGGGGGTTGCTTTTATGGCAAAACAAACAGAGCAGGACTATAAATATGTTGACGTTTACCATTGTGATAGCAAAGGTAAACATAGTCCGTGGCGACGTATAGCGGTAGATGATATAGCGACATACCAGCACGAAGAAGCAAAAGATTATAATTGTTTTGCCACAGTACAGAGGTACGTAAACGCAAGCAAAGTAGACGGGGAAGCATTTTTAGCGCCCCTCTACTTTGACCTTGACTATGACGCTGACCCTACCGTAGCACAGGCTGACGCCGTAAAAATCGTAGACTTCTTCTTACAGGAACTTGACCTAAAAGAAACGGATATACAAATTTACTTTAGTGGTAACAAAGGCTTCCACATTCTTTTAGATGAACGGGCTTTAGGTATAAAGCCACGCGCGGACCTTAACAAAGTGTATAAGCACATAGCAGGGTATTTACGTTATAGATTAGGCGAAATACAGGAAGTAGAAGACGAACACGGTAAGCCTGTAGAAAAGGTAGTACCGCTTCCGTCTTTGGATATGGTAGTCTATACAGTTAAACGTATGCTACGTCTTCCCTACAGCCGACATCAAACGACAGGCTTATATAAAATTGAGCTAAGCCGTAAGGAATTAGGCATATTAAGCCTTGACGAAATACGCGAACGTGCAAAAACGGGAAGTGTATCTACAGACGTGTACGCCCCCGCAGAACGTGAAAAGGCTGTAAGAAAACGACCTAAAGCGGGCGCATTTTACGCCGATAAAATGAAAGAGTACAGCGACGCCGCGGCTACCGCGCAACAACGGTATGACAAAGAAGAATATATCTTTATTAAAGATAAACCGCCTGTATGTGTACAGGATATTCTAAAAGGCGGCTGGAAGAAAGACGGCGACCGTAACCAGGCTACCGTACAGCTTGCTTGCTACTTTAAAGCTGCTGGATATAAGAAAGAGGAAACCAGCAAGACGCTTGAAGAATGGGTAGTACAGCATACCAGCGCTGAAGGCAAGTATAACGTAAGACAGCGTGTAGCAAACACTAAAAGCGTCGTGGAAGCTGTCTACAGTAACGAAAATGACTATAAATTCGGTTGTGCCTTTATACGTTCATTACACGGCGAAAAGTCAGACAACAGCAAGGACTATGAACGCGTGCCGTGTGCCGGAGACTTATGCCACTGTCTGGCACGTAACGTACAGGCAGATACAGAAGCTATACCGCTACATCTGGCGTCGACAAGTAACGCAGAGCTAACAGGTAAGCTAATTAAAACCCGCGTAATGGTAGCGGGTAAAAAGCATACACCGTATATCGTTCCAAAGAAAATTGAGTATAGCTGCTGGGGTCGTGAAAAGTGTAAAAAATACGGTTGTCCGTTACTAAATATTCCTGTAGCTACAGCGTACAAAGATTTAGGGGCGACAAACCGTGAACTTATACAAATGACCGCTACGGGCGACGACAACATAAAAGGAATTTTACGAGAGCTAAGCGGTATACCCAGCTGTCAAAAGTATGATACGGAAATCGTAGAAAATACGAACATTGACGAATTGTTGGTAATACCTATGGCAGACGACGGCGACCGTACCGACGAACCTATAGACGGGTCATACGTATTACGTAAAATCTACGCTATGGGCGGTCTGCCTGTAAGCGAAAATAAATACTACGAAATCAGCGGCTATGTATACCCACACCCACGAAACCAGGAAAGCACTATACTTGTTACGTCGGCTACACCTTTACAGGACGTCGTAGAAAGTTTTACGCTTACTGAGGAAGTGCAAGAAGACTTAAAAATCTTGCAGCCGCAAAGTATGACTGTTGAGGACGTGGCCGCAAAAGTAGAAGCGATACTTAATGACCTTACATACAATGTTACGCATATCGTAGAGCGTGACGAAACGCTTTTAGGCGTGCTACTTACTTATCACAGCGTATTACGTTTTAATGTCCCCTGGGACACAGCGCCTATACGCGGCTGGGTGGAAATGAAAATCGTAGGCGACACGGGTACAGGCAAGTCGGCGCTTATTGAAAAAATAATGAAGTATGCGGGCTTAGGTAATCGTGTAAATGCAGAAAGTACCAGCCGTACAGGCTTAACCTACAAAATGGAACAAAGCGGAAGTGGCGGCGCGTGGTATATCGTATGGGGTGCGTGGCCTTTAGCCGATAAAGAGCTTATCTGGATTGACGAGGACACAGGCATAGAGAAAAAAGAGTACAGCGAAATGACCTTAGCCCGAAGCGACGGTAAGTTAGAGGTTAAACGCGCTGTAACCGCTGAAACGCCCTGTAGGGTGCGTGCTATTCTATCTGGTAACGTTCCATATGGTAAACGTCTTGCGGACTATTCACAGGGCGTAGAAGCCTTGAAGGACATATTTAACAATGAGGACATACGACGTTTTGACTTTGCTGTATTTATGCGTTCCACTGACGTAGACCCGGCAAAGTATAACAGACAGCTTCCGACATTCCCTAAGAGTGTTACAGCTGACGTTCTCAAAAATAGTATACTGTTTGCGTGGTCGAGGAAAACGGACAACGTACTATTTGCGAACGGGACTGTAGACGCTTTACTTAATACGGCCACAACGTTAAGCCGTATATACGGTAAAGCTAACGACGTGCCGTTGGTATCACCTTCAGACGAACGTAATAAGGTTGCACGTCTGGCGGTAGCTTTAGCGGCTATGCTACATAGCGTAGACGAAAGCGGCGAACGTATTGTAGTGTACCCCGCCCACGTACAGTATATTGAGGAATACTTAAAAGCTGTATATAATGCGCCGGGCTGTGGGCTTAACTATTACGCAAAGCTAAGCGTTAATGAAGAAGAACTAACCCCAGAAAAATTTGATAAGCTAACCGCACAGCTTAGAGGTTTAGACACGCTAAAGAACACGGGCAAATACAGTGAATTTATAACATTATTCGCACAACAGAAGTATTTACGTTTAGGCGACGTCGAAGCTATGCTAAGCGTGGAAAAGGAAGAAGCAAAGGGTATTGTAAACTTATGTACGAAATTGCGTATGTTGGTTATGACTACAGGCGGGTACAAAAAAACCGCGCGCTTCAATGCCTACATAGCTAAATGTTTTGAAATGGGGCTTTTTGACGGCTTAGAAGACGATATATAGGGGGTTTACTATGAAATTAAATAATTTATTCCCGCAAAGTCGTACGCTTGCCGATACTGTAAAACCGTCTGCTAACGCACCACTTGACAGGCGTATACCTGTAGCAGATTGCGTAGCTGATGTACTGAAAAGAACTAAGCCGGGCGTATGGGATATTAAATACCCTAAATTACGCCCGCAAGGGTTCAAAGACTATAAGGCAATTACTACTATGAATGAACTTATCGCCTATATAGAACGGTGCGAGGAAACAGGTTTAGGCGGCTTCGACTACGAAACAAGCGGCGACCGCGACCACAGAATACCACCGACAGACGATAGCGGCGAACCTGTAACGGGTAAGGCATTAGACGCCTGGACGAAGGACGTAAACCTTGACCCGTGGAAAGCTGAAGTATGCGCTATGAGTTTGGCAGCTGCACCAGATGAAGCACGGGCTATATTTATTGATAACCCAGGGGCTAATCAGTTTGAACCGGGGTTACCGCGAACCGAAGCCCGTCGTCGTTTATTCGATACATTGGAAAAGCACTTTTTCACTAATACTAAGATTATGAAAATAGCTGTCAATATGGCTTTTGAAACGAAGTTTACAGCTAAATACGGTAAGTATATTCTTATGCCGTGTGCTGACCCGTTCTTAATGTGGATAAGACTACAGCAGCTTATAGCACCGCAGAAAATAGCAAACCCGAAACGACCCTACACAGGAAAAGGCTTAAAGCCTATGACTAAAGAGGTATTTGGGGTGCAGATGAACGAGTTTAATACGGTTCTTAAAAAGAATAACGCGCTATTTTTTGACGAAGTACCGAACGACGAAACCGACGCGCTTAGCTACTGTTGTGAGGACAGCGACTACGCTGTACAGCATTTTCTGTATTGGGACGAAATAGCGAAACAGATACCTAATAACAACGACCTATACCCTACCTATAGTGATTGGTTAAAAGCTATAGAAATGCCGTTTACGCGTGTAACGGGTATTATGGAGTATTGGGGTATGTATTGGGACACGGACGTATCGCAGACGAAACGCGAAGAAGCGGAAATCGCACAAGAGGAAGCCGCGGAAACTATGCGTCGTATCGCTATGGACTTTGGTATAGACCTTAACGTCGGTAAAGGCGGTAAGACTAAGGACGTTAAGAGCTTTATATTTGACGTGCTGAAGCTACCAGCGGCGGCGTGGTCGGCCACTACGAAAGAACCGAGCTTAGACAGTAACGCTATTATGGATATGTTGTTTATGCTTGAAAATAAATTACTTGACCCAGACGAGGAAAAGTATTTAGAAGTACCGTTACCCGACGAATGGGAAAGCGTACCGCTTGACATTGATTATACAGAACAGGCTACCTTATGGCAACGTGATTATACCGCTGACGAGATACGACGTATGCGAATAGCCCAGAGAGAACCACATCAATACAAAGATATAGGTATTGCGTTCTTACAGGCTATGCAGAAAATACAAAAATATACGACGCTATTGTCGTCGCATATCGAAGGGCGCGAAAAGTACCTAAACCCGATTACCCAGCGTATACACGCACACTATGAGCCGTGGACAGAAACAGCGCGGCTTGCTTCCAGCAATCCTAACGGACAGAACGTACCGCGCCCGGATAACGATACGCTGGGGGTACGAAATTTTTATAAAGCTAAACCTGGTAAGGTGTTATTGCTGGAAGACGAAAGCGGTTTTGAACTTCGCTTAACTGCCTGGCGTAGTAATTGTGACGTAATGCTTAATGCGTTTAGAAATCACGAAGACCTACACCGAAAAACGGCGGCGACTATGCAGGGCAAACCAGAAAGCGAAATCACAAAGCACGAACGCAGCGGCGCAAAAGCCGCGAACTTCGGAAGTGTATACGGTGGTACTGAACACGCTTTACAAAAGACTTTTAAAAAGCAAGAAATACGTAAGTCATTGCCAGAGTGTAAAGCACTTGTAGACGCCGTTATGAAAACGTACCCCGGTATACCCAGGTATCAGCGTGAAGCGGTTATCTTAGCCAGGGAAACGGGCTACGCAGAAACAATATACGGTTTTAAGCGACTTCTACCATACATAAACAGCGGAAACCGTTATAATCGTAGCGACGACGAACGACGCAGCCAGAATACGCCTATACAGGGTAGTGCTGCTGATATTATGAAACGCGCACAGAACACCGTATACGAGAAAATAGGACTTGATACGGCAACATTTAACGGTGTAACAGTTACTATATGGAACGGCTTCTTTGAAGAAACAAAGGACCTGTTAGCGGTCCCCGCATTTATGCGACACGGACATACCGATATGGTAGCGCAGATACACGACGAAATAATATGTGAGATAGACGACGACCCAGAGCTTGTAGAAAAATACGCTATGTGGCAAAAGGCAGTAATGGAAATACCACCGTTACCGGGCTTCCCTATCCAGCTGGAAGCGGAAGCCAGCGTAGCCTACAGCTGGGGCGATAAAATGGACTTAGATACGTGGTTAAAGGGGTGTAAAGACAATGAAAAATAAACGAAAAAGATACGGGCGTAAAGCTATTACTGCTATTTGTGTGGTATTGATTTTGTCGGCCGTGTCAGCATTGATAGGGGCGTGGTTATATGAAACAGGCGAAAAAACGGAAACAAAAGCAATTACAGACCGCGGCGCTTACGATAGAGAAGTTAGAAGCGTCAGTAGTGCAGTTACAGAAGCAACTGTCGAATACGTCAGCACTACGGGACCACTTCCGCAACACGACTACAGTGTTGGAACAGAGAAACCAGAGCCTACGCAAGCAGCTACAGATGTTACGCAAGAGGAATACACAGCTACAGGTAATAGCTACTATAGCTATTGTAGTGGCGGTAACGGCCCTGGTGATACTGCTAATGTAAATACTAACCCTTCAATAGCTTACTACACTACAGAACAGTTAGAAAAAGGGTTACTGTACGAGTTAAAACAGTACGCGTATGATTTTGTGCAGGCACAGGAAAAGTACCGAATTGACGCCGTATTTCTTGCGGCTGTAGCAGCTGAAGAAAGCGGTTACGGACGCTATACCTTTCGTCAAAATAATATATTCGGTTACCATAACAAGGACTTCGACAGCGTACCACAATGTATAGAGTATGTAGCGTCGCACATACGCGGCGACTACTTAACGCCAGACGGACAGTATTACACAGGCTGTAGTGTCGCTGATATAAGCGTATATTATAACGAAGGACGTAGTACGTGGGTGTCTAACGTAACCGCCCTTATGGGCGAAATAAAGGCACGTATAGAGTATAACTAAGAAAGGACAGAAGCTGTATGACTACGAAATATATGGACGTACATACCGACGACGGAATATATAAACTTATTCTTGACGACCAGGCTATCGACGAAGAAGGAGTATATGAGCTTATAAAAGACTTAAACGTACCTGGTACTATATGGCACGGCTGGACGCCTTACGACGACCATAACGACGACGCAGCTATAATCGTGTTTGGTGTGGACGCAAATATAAAAAGTGTACGAATATATGAGGTTACGGCAACGCGTACGGAAAACGACATACAAGAGCCTGTCTACGTGACAGATAAAGCTGTCCCCGGTACACTTTATGTACATTTTTTAGGCGGTCAGCACACCGTAAATATGTGGTTGTATCGTTTTTCAGACGACAGGTTTAACGTATTACCATATGAAGTGGATAATACACCCGCAATTATGGCACTAAACCCCGCTAATCTGGTGTCTATCATTACATCATATTATGAGGAAGCGGGTATATGTAGCGATATGTTTACTGTCGTTATTCCAGAACAGGCATTAACCGCTGAAGCAAGCGCGCGCTACTTGACCGAATATAGTCGGGGAAAAATCAATAAAGCTAAAGCCTGGAAAGGCTGGCACGATACCGACGACAGCGAGGACTAAGCCTATGTATAGTTTAAAAGTTTTAAAAGATATTCTACGGTATTGCGATTATCATAACGACGGTTCGCACGACGACAAACCTTGTGCAAATGCTGACGAGTGTATCTACAAAGCAGAGTGCGACGTACTACGTCAAGTACACGGTAAGAAACCGTGCAACTTGTCAATTAAATATGAGTATGACTAAAGTAACAGAAAGGAATTTACAGAAATGACTAACACGATATTACCACAATTTGTATATATAGGCGGAGTTGCCTTAAACGTGAAAAACACCGATACAGAGCTAAACGCCGCTGGGCTGCTAAGTCAATCTTATATGGATAAGCAATTACTTACCGTTCTTAGCACGCTACCAGATGAACGTCAGCAACGTTTATTTTGCGGTGAATGTGCTTGGCAGCTGCTTTACGCTGCTGGGTTAGATATGGATAAATGCAACGAGGTATACAAGAATGTAGGCACGGCCTTACATAACACGTTATGCGATAATACGTTTGAATGGTGTCGCGATTTTTCCGTAGGAGTACCCACGGCAATAGTTGTAAACGGTATACCGTACACGGTCAGCACCGATTACGACGACTATTTGGACGCTAAGGAACTTATGGGCGAATGTGCTTACGACGACTTGATGATAAAGTTACATAGCACGTTACCGCCGACGGCAAAGCAAGTTATAGCGTGTCACGAAATGGCGCACGCCTTGTTGTATGAAGCTGGGTACGAGGATATGAACGACGAAGCATTGATACAGCCGCTTGGACATTTCTTGTATCTATTCCTTCGCAATAATAATTTTGACTTTATGTGGGGGTGTGAAGAATGATTACGGAAAAAGTTATAATCGTCGCTATAATCTGTACTACGTTATGTTTTACGGCGTGGTGCGGAACGCGTAAGCCGAAGAACAACGACAGAAAGGACGACCAGGCTAATGAAAGGTAAGAAGCTGACTGTAGCACAAATGAAGCAGTTAAACGCATACGGCATTGAGGACACGACGCCGTATTTAGCGCAAAAGAACACGTCGACGCTGCTACAGGTTGTAAACAGGAATACGGGCGACGTTATCAAGTTTAAGAAAATCGTAGACCGACATAACGTAAGCCTGGAACGTATAACGACGACTGAACACGACAGGCCCCCTGTAAACCCGTGTCTTGATTGTGATTGTTACGACCCAGATATGGGCTGTAGTATGCCGACAGTGGACCGTTTGTATGCGTGTCCATTGCACGAAGAAAGGGGTTAGTGATTATGAAAGTAAAAATAGCTGATTTAATATTACCTAACGGTAGCACAATAAAGGAAGCCACCGACTTTTGTATGGCTGACGATAGAGATTGCGATAATTGCCCGTATTCGTCCTTAGACGCGTGCTATATGTTTGAAGACGAAGTAGCAAATATAGATGTGGAAGTACCACAGGCAACACGCGAAGACGGAAGTAGCACGTACAAAAAGGTGTATATATGTTCACCGTATCACAACAGCAACACGGATAAGATTGCAGAAAATATACGTCTTGCCAGGGAGTATTGTGCGTGGGCTATGCGTACGGCTACAGGTATTATACCCATAGCACCGCATATCTACTTTACACAGTTTTTAGACGACAATATCCCAGACGCACGCAGTATAGGTACACAAGCCGGGTTAGCGTTACTAAAAGACTGTGAGGAAGTATGGGTTTTTGGTAGTATGATGTCTGACGGAATGGTACAAGAAATGGCAACGGCCGCACAATTAGGAAAGACGCTACGCTTTTTCACTGTAGACGTAATCCAGGAAAAAGACAGCGACCAGCAAACGGTACTTATCGAAGAACGTGGAGTAGAAAAGGGGGTGTAACCGTAATGGGACTTGCAGATACATTTAGCGCTGAAGACCGCGTACCTGTCAAATTTTCCGACTTTCATAATATCATAAAGGCAGCCGCACAAAGCGAGATACTGTTTAACGGGGTAAAGACAAATGTACCTCACGAATATATAGAAGCTATGATAACGGGAAAAGTAAGAAAGGACGATACACAGAATGAACAGTAAACAATACGACGACCTGGTAGCAGACGTGCGGCTTACGTGTACGTGTACTGAGGACGAAGCAAAGTATATAATAACACTGTGTACGCGCCTTAAAGCAGACCCGTACGAGTTTATAAAAAAGCTGCCGGGTCTTGTCGGTAAGGTAACGCTTTCCGCTGACGAGGTTATAAACGAAATGGAAAGCATAGCAAAGACACACGGCGTCACGGTCGGCGGTGTTACAATGCCGAAGGGTTACGAAAACCGGGCGGCGCGTCGTCGTGCTAAACGAAAGGGGTGTGTAAATTATGATTAAGTGTAGCGCTATCGTTTCTGGTGGTAAGGTCGACGTAAGCACCGTTGTACACGGTACGCCACCCGACATAGCTATGGAATTGATAGGCATTACGGCAAACGTGCTAATATTCATAAAGCCGTATCTTGAAGAAGGTGCGACATTAGAAGAAATAGCACGTCATATAATGGACACCGCTGTAGAGGAAGCAAACCGCAGAACACCGAAGGCGGGTGGTACGTAATGCACGCTCCTTTTCCAAAAGACCCGGTTACGGTACAAAATGTTATGGAATACCACAACCGTATAACTGATACAATGAAGACATATTTACAGTTACCATTTACGCCAGAAAATCAGTGTAAAATGCAACAAGAATTACGCAGCATAGTTGACAATGCGAAATTTGACTTAATACCTATCGACGCTTTACCGTTCCCCATACGTATTCGTGCAGGAACTCGGATATACAGAATTGACAGTGATTGTACGGTATATGTGGAAAGTGAAAACTTTGACCGTGTAACGTAAAAGGGGTGTTACTATGATACTACACATTGGTACAATACAAGAGGTAGACCGAGAGGATTGGACGCGGCAACTGTACCCCTGTCCATTTTGTGAAGGCGACGCCCGAATAATGTGTAACACGGAAACAGAATACGCGTTTATCGAATGTAAGCTATGCGGCGGTCGTAGCAAAGATGTATATGTCGGCATACCTGGTATGTGGGATAGCTTAGCCAGACCTCGCAATCCGTTTGACGAACTACTTACCGCCTGGAATAACCGCCCGCACAAGCTGTAGAGCGTAAAACGGAACATGTAAGCCGTAATGCTTAATGTGTAAGTCGTAGGTCGTATGACGTGAAACGTGGTACGAATACAGCTTAGTAAATACCTTTAATAGTATAATATACTATATACATACTACTATATATTATAAATATATAATATTAAATAAATAATAATTTATAATATAAATAATATATAGTATAGTATTTTTTTAAGGGG
>CAJUEZ010000004.1 GCA_910585485.1 uncultured Clostridia bacterium | reverse complement strand
CTGTGACATCCTGCTTGTAAGGCAGACGCTCTCCCAGCTGAGCTAAACTCCCATTACGTCTTATACATACATTTCGTTTTACGAAATGTTCTGGTCGGGATGACAGGATTTGAACCTGCGGCCCTCTGGTCCCAAACCAGATGCGCTACCAAACTGCGCTACATCCCGTTGTTCACATCTGTCAGACGACTTGTATATGATAACAAATTTTTTTGTTTTTGTAAACCTTTATAATACGCTATTATATCAATATTTTATTCGTTTTTCTCTTTAATACTCGTATTTTCTCTTTTTTACTTCCTTATTTGTCTTTTTTATCGTCATGACAATGACTGCAAACACAAAAACTATACCTACGTATCCGCATAACCGATAAGCTGTATTTATCAGTCTTGAAAAACCTGTCCCGCTCATGCAAAGAGCGCAGAATAGCATCACAAAAACTGTTCTGTACCGTCCTATCTTCCCAGTGCTTATATCTATCACACTAAATCCGTTTGATATACCTGTAGTCAGCACCGCTAAAAACAGCATAACTCCGTATAAAACTCCCAATAAGGAGTTTTGGCGGCAAGCCACGGTGAGCATAGGAATTTCTCCAAGATTTATCTTACCGTAATACGTGCCGATAAGAGTCCATATCAATGTTATAAGCAAAAATATTATAAATCCTGACGAGATTGCAGTTAAAGCGGTTTCCCTTTTATCCTTTAAAAATCTGCTCATTCCCGAAAGAATCGCTCCCGCGGTAATCAAATTATATCCTGCATACACCGTTCCGGACACCGTCATTTGAGCGGTGTTTTTAAAAACCTGATGCTCTCTGAAACGAAGTATATAAAAGCAGCAAAACACCATGCCAAACACAATTACCGCGCCAAGCAGCGAGTTAACTTTCATAACTTTTTTACTGCCCGGCAAAAATATTATTCCACATATCAAAACGAATATACACGCTCCGCTTATACGCTTCAAGCCAAATATTGCAGTTCCCATTTCGCCCGCGCACGCGGTCATTACGCAAACAGATGACATAGCAAAAAACAGCGTCATCAGCTCAATTATTTTTCTTGTACCGCTTTTAAAACACGTATCCAAAAAATCTGTGTACTTATGTATTTTTTTATCTATACATGTACTGAGCACAACATACGCGAACGCTGAAAAAACAGCGCATGCGATTATGATTCCCACAATGCTGCATCTGCCGTATTTCACAAAAAAACTCAGTATTTCCTGACCCGACGCAAATCCCGCGCCTATTATAGCCGCCACATATCCGAATGAAACGCTCAGAATATTTCTGACACTGCGCACAAGCATCGCCTCCCACAAGATATGCTTATGCAAAAAAACAGCGTGATATTCTCTTGAATATCACGCTGACACTTCAAACATATTATTTCTCAATAGATACAATTTTAAACTCAATTTCTCCGCCCGGTGTCTGAGCCTTTACAGTTTCGCCCGCGCTTCTGTTAAGACATGCCGCGCCTATCGGTGATTCATACGATAGCTTATTCTTATACGGATCAGCCTCGGTCGAGCCTACTATTGTGTACTTTTTCTCGTTTCCGAAAATATTAAGCACAACTTTTGAGCCGGGAGTTACCAAATCCGACTTAATTTCATCATCATCAATAACTCTGGCATACTTGAGCATGTGTTCAATTTCATTAATTCTTGCCTCTACCTCTGCCTGTTCATTCTTAGCCTCGTCATACTCGGCATTTTCCGAAAGGTCACCGAATGAGCGAGCCTCTTTAATTTTTTCAGAAACTTCTTTTCTTATAATATTTTTCAGTTTGTCAAGTTCTGCCTCTAACTCGGCCTTACCCTCTCTTGTCAGCACATATTCCTTTATTTCAGCCATTTTGTATCATTCCTCTCATGATATATAATTCATTTCCAATTTGTTTATTATACTCTTTTTTACTAAGCTTGTCAACCCATAATACTATTTTATGCTTTCGTAGCGGATTTATTTTTATTTTTTGGGGTAAATTATTAAAAAGGAGTGATTATTTTGAATTTACCCGAATTAAAAAAAGATTTTTATCAGCGATTCAATTCTTCCGATAACTTTCTTCATTTCACCGCCAACGGACTGCTCTGCGCGCTTTTAGGCTATACCGACATTGAATACGCTCCCTCTCTTACGTTTACACTTTCTATGCGTATACAAATGTTCTCGCGCAAAATGGGAGGCGGTCTTATAAATATAGAAGAATCATCGACAAACAAATGTTTCTCATACCATCTCGGCACACCCTCCAAACTATTTCGCGGCAAAGAAAAATTTATAGCCGAATTGGTTGAATCGCTTAATATTTATAATCAAAACGGCACAGATATATTATACGACTGCTCAATACCTGATTTTCTTCCCCGCAAAGAAGTTTTTTCAGTTGCGCTCGCGCAATCACTTTTTAAAGTTAACAATATTGAATACGACACTACTGATATAGCAGCAGCATGCGCGTCCTTATGCGATGTCACACCGCTTATAGGAATACTTTCGTCGCAAAAAGGCTACTGCTCCCATATAAGCAGCGGCAAGCCGCAAAAATTACCGCTGCCGCTTTCGGGATACAAAATCATTTCCGCGCACTGCACCGAAAAAGACGGCGACCGCTCTAAATATATAAAATACGCTTTTGACAAAATAAATCGCATATATCCCCATGTCATGTCAATCTCGGATATTACACCCGAAATATTTAACGGCGCAAAAAATACTATTAAAGACAAAACCGCGCTAAGATATATGTATCATCTGACGAATGAAAATGTACGAATAAAATCAGCCTCGGACGCTTTAAAACGCTGTAATATCAAAATGTTGTTTGCTGAAATGAAAAGTTCGCAAAAATCTATGGAACGCTTTTGGGATATTGGCAACGAGCACATTACTCTCGCCAAATGCTGCGAAAATGTAGAGGGAATCGTCGCGTTCCGCTCATGGCTTAACGGAATAATAGCGATAACGGAAGAGGATAAAATTGATTACGTGATAGATATGATACGTCACGAATTTGAAAACAATATCGGCTATCACCCCACCTTCTGCGTATCGGACGCATTTTAATATTGCTATCGAAAAACACGTTATAATCAAATTAGTAAAACATCTTATTAAAACAGTCTGTCATATACAAATGACAGACTGTTTTTATATCTTTAAAATCCAAGTGGAATCCGAAGCCATATAAATATCATCAGCATCACTGTCCATGACACAATAAACACCGCCGAATACGGCGCCATAACACCTATCAGATTCCCCGCCGAAAAGTCAGGTTTATACTTACGCATATACATAAGCACTACACCCGCATACGTCATCAAAGGTGTTATAATATTGGTAGAAGAATCAGCGATTCTGTACGCTGCCGCAACCACGTCCGGAGTCATGGAACTGTTAACTCGGTAAAGCATCGGAACAAATATAGGTCCTAAGAGCATCCATTTTGAACTAAGTCCGCCCACAAACAGATTTATAACTCCCGTTATCACAATAAAACCTATTATCAGCAGTATCGGCATATTTGACGCGCCGATTGCCTGCAAACCTTTCGCGCCTATATATGTTATATACACACCTATATTGGTATACGTCAGAAGTGACAGAAAATTGTAACAGAAAAACGTCAGCACTATCACGTAACCCATACCGCCTATCTGCTTTGACATTGCGCTTACAACGTCTCCCGTATTTTTAAATTTCCCCGACGAATATCCGTAAAACAAACCCGGCACAAAAAACACCATCGTTATAATAAGAATGATATTATCCAAAAACGGTGTCACTGTTTTTCCGCTATCATCAACATATGCCGAAAGCGGACCGAACCCAAGAATAACCGCTGCGGCAAGTGACAGAGCAAGTCCTATAAGCGCCCACCTTAAAGCCTTTTTTTCATGCTTTGTAACTTCAAAATCGTTCATGTTTATATCAGACGGAATTATATATTCTTGTCTTTCAAACCTCGGCTTAACAAATTTCAGCGTCACAAAACCGCCTATAAGCACAAGCAGCACAGTCGAAGCGACCATAAAATAATAATGCATTGTAAACGGATTTATTTCCTTTCCGAGATACGACACAAACGGTATATTCTGACTTTGCGCAAAAGCCTCGGCATTTGTGCCGACTATAACGTCTACCACAGTCGCGGGAATAAGGTTTGCGCTGAAACCCGCGCTCACTCCCGCAAATGCCGCCGCCATGCCTATGAGCGGATTTTTGCCTATTCCGGCATATAAAAGTCCGGCAAGCGGTATTAATATAAGATAACCGGCATCAGTGGCAATATTACTCATAATTCCGAGAAACACAAGTATAAATGGCAGGAATTTATCGGAAATATTAGTTCCCAGCCGCCTTATCAGCACGGAAAGAAGTCCTGATTCTTCCGCTATTCCTATTCCGAACATCACAATCAAAATAGTTCCGACAATACCGCCCGCATACCCAAGCCAGTTATTCAGAATTGCATTTGAAAAAATCCATCGGATATTTTCTGCCGTAAACATATTTTTTATTGTGTATTCCACACTGCCGCCATCGGAGGCCGACATAGAAAATACATTTCCGCCGAATATCAGCGTTATCAGGAGTACCAATATATAAAGAAAAATAAATATGATTACAGGGTCGGGAATCTTGTGTCCGACTTTCTCTACAAATCCTATTTTTCTTTCGCTTTTCTTTTTACCTGAAATGATAACCACTCCCTTCGGTATTTAATATTACCATAAGGGAGTGACCTGATTCATTATATATTGTTTTTTATTTTCTGTACTTCCATCAGAGGTTTCATATTTTTATCCCAAACGTACACCGCAATATCACAGTCCGCAAGCGTTTCGTCTATCTTGAATTGCGCTGACATTTCCGTAACAAGCAATTGCGATACACCCTACAATTCTTTTTATAATTGTTCTCACTCCTGTTCCTTAATGATATTTTTAAATTCACACTCCGTCATTTTCTGCACATCCTTCGGCGAAAGTATCAGCGTGCAGCCGCATTTTCCGCCGCTGATTGCCACGGTTTCAAACGCTTTCGCGCTTTCATGAACATATGTGGGATATTTCTTTTTCATTCCGATTGGCGATACTCCTCCTCGTATATAGCCAGTCAGTCCCAAAAGTTCCTTAACATGTATCATCTCAACTTTTTTATTCCCTGATACTCTCGCCAATTTCTTTAAATCAACCTCATGGTTGACAGGAATACATATTACCAGAATTCCCGTCTTATCTCCTCTCGCCACAAGGGTTTTAAAAGATTTTTCCGCGGGTATGCCCGTCATTTCGGCTATCTTTTCGCCAAAGTGTTCGCCCACTTCATCAGCCTCATATTCAACTGTTTCAAAATTAATTTTCGCCGCTTGCAGCATACGCATCGCATTTGTGACGTTTTTCTTATCCTTTGCCATATTATCTCCTATTTCAATTCCACTATCGTTACGCCGTCCTCGCCTTCGCCGTATTTGCCGTTTCTGAAAGACTTGACATAACGAAACTTACGCAAATTCTCCTGGATTCCCTTTCTTAAAATTCCCGTGCCTTTTCCGTGAATAATGCTAACGGGTGATATTCCCGCAAGATAACAGTCATCAAGAAATTTTTCGACATTCATCCAAGCTTCTTCAATATTTTGTCCTCTGACGTCCACCTCGGTTGACACATTCTTCGACTTCGACTCAAACGCCCTTGTGCTTCTCGTGTACTTATCCGCCAAATCCTTTGATGTTTTTTCCTCAACCTTACGCAGATTTGTTATATGCACATCCATTTTTATAATGCCCGCCTGTACGCGCACATTACCGTTTTTATCAGGCAGTTTCAGCACTGTAGCCTCCTGATTCATGTCTATTATTTTGACAGCCGCCCCGACTTTCAGATTTTTCGGCGGGTCAACATATGTTTTTTTAGGCTTTGCGGCGCGCGCCATTGCCGCGTCTATTGTGTCTTCCTTTTTATTCAGTTTATTGCGCATTGCCGCTGTCTTTTTATCAAAGTTTCCGCTCGCCATACCGCTCTGTCGCATTTTTTCAAGGTCGCGGATTATGCTGTTTGCCTCTTCCTTCGCATCCATTACAAGGATTTTTGCCTCGCGGCGCGCCTCGTCAAGTATCCTTGACTTACTCTCCTTTAGCTTTATGCGCTCGTTTTCAAGCTGACGGCTTAAATCTTTTATTTCATTTTTCATGCGATGCGCCGCGTCAGCTTCCTGACGCGCTCTCGCGCGGTTTTGTTCAAGGTCGGTTATAACGTCCTCAAACTTAATGTCCTCGTCCGAGAGTATATCGTTAGCCCTGTCAATTACTCGCTCATCAAGTCCCAAGCGTCTTGAAATAGCAAACGCATTTGATTTTCCGGGCACTCCTATAAGCAGCTTATACGTAGGCTGCAATGTCGCAACGTCAAATTCGCACGAAGCGTTTTCCACACCGTCTGTTGACAGCGCAAACAGCTTCAATTCACTGTAATGAGTTGTCGCGACAGTCACAGCGCCGCGTGCGCGCAAAAATTCCAGTATGGAAATCGCCAGCGCCGCGCCCTCAGTCGGGTCTGTTCCCGCGCCCAGTTCGTCAAACAGCACAAGGCAGTTATAATCTATACTTTCAAGGATTTTTACTATATTTACCATGTGTGATGAAAATGTCGAAAGACTTTGCTCTATCGACTGCTCATCGCCTATATCGGCAAATATTTTATGGAATACCGCCGCTTCGCTGTTGTCCTGCGTCGGCAAATGCAGTCCTGCCGCCGCCATTAGTGAAAACAATCCTATTGTTTTCAGCGTTACCGTCTTTCCGCCCGTGTTTGGACCCGTTACGACAAGCGTGTCATATCCGTTTCCGAGAACAATATCATTGGCTACAACTTTATCCCTGTCAATAAGCGGGTGACGAGCCTTTTTATAATGTATTTTACCTTCATCGTTAAGAATCGGCTCATTCGCGTCCATATCAAGCGACAGTCTGCCCTTACAGAAAATAAAGTCAAGTTCCGTTATATAATTATAATCCACAAATATTGTATGGCTGTTCTCCGCCACAGCCGCTGACAATTCCGATAAAATCCTGTCCATTTCCTGCTGTTCTTTATTATGAAGGTCACGTATTTCATTATTGCTGTTTACCACGCTCATTGGCTCTATAAAAAGCGTTGCGCCGCTTGCCGAAGTATCATGAACTATTCCGTTTACTTCGCCTCTGTATTCACTCTTTACCGGAATAACGTATCTGTCCGAGCGCATTGTCACTATCGGATCTTGCAAAAACTTCTTATAATGATTCGAGCGCACCATTGAATCAAGATTTTCCTTGATTTTGCCGTTTAAGTTCCTGATTTTACGTCGTATGGTGTTAAGTTCGGGTGAAGCGTCGTCTGCCATTTCATTTTCTGAAATAATACACGAATTGATTTTATCCTCAATATGTTTTGCGGTTATAATGCTCTCCTCTATTCCATGCAAAACCGAACATTCCTCAGCCGCCTCGCTTATATATGATTTCATGCGCCTTGCCACATATAAAAGCCGTGAAATATTGATAAGTTCACCCATATGAAGAGTACCGTCACGCTCTGCTCTCTTTACTGCGCCGAGCACATTCACAACCGAAAGGCTGACAGGCGGCGATCCAAGCTTTAGAAGCGTCGACATTGCCTCTGTCGTTTCTTTCTGCGCGTTTTTCGCGTCCTCTAATTCTGTGTACGGAACAAGTTCTCTTATACGATTTTTAACGTCCTCGCTTTCCGTGTATGATGAAAGCCGTTCAAGGATTTTGTCAAATTCAAGCACCTTGAGCGCTTTGTTCGTTTTTTCCATTATTTCCTCCTATATTGTATAAACCTTTAAATTGCTGTATTCGCCTATCATCGGCGCCATCTGTCTGAAACCGATTTTACCGCCGCCAAGAACTTCGCCGTATTCCTTTCCGTCATCCTGCCATGAGAATACGGTCAAATCATTTATAATAAAATCTATTTTTCCGTTTTTCTTCATTAGCTGTATATGATAACTTTCAAACGCGTCCTCGCAGTTCGGTATCGGATCTGCTCCCTGTACCACAAGGTGAAAACCTTTGCTTTTTCTCAGATTGCAAGTATGAAATCCCCTTTCATCTTCCCACTTTCTGCGAAAATATGACACATGATACGCATTTATATCACCCGAATGATACAAATTATACTGTCCGTCACGCTCCTGTAGGGACGGGTCAAACAAATCCTCGCCGTTTATTCCCTTTGCGCTAAAAAACATTATAGCGAGTCCCGGTTCTTCAATAGGGCGAAAATCCCACTCTATAAGCACATCTGACGGAAAATCCTCATTACACCAGAATACAAAGTTTGATTTTTGTCCCAAATCCGCGCTCAGCGCATTTTTCATACGCATTTTTCCGTTCTCAAAATAAATCTGCGCGCTGCCCTCTAATACAAAATCTTTGACATCTTCCGCGCGGGAAAGTTTATTTTCATAAATTAGTTCTTTTGTCATAACGGTAATCCTCCTAAATATTATTTAATTGCGCTCAGCATTTCCATTTAATATCAAAAATCCCTTTTCCTGTCACAATATTAATGCCCCTGCACAAAATCCTCCATCTTGCCATTATTATATCAGCAAAATGAATTAATTACAACTATTTATAAAAAAAGGATTGAAAAAATGGCGAATATAGTATAAAATAATAATGTATATATAAACATCCGTATAATGTAGGAGTGTTTAGGTAAATAGGAGGTACGTATACTATGTGTGGTATTGTAGGATATATAGGTAAGAATCAGGCTTCGCCTATTCTGCTTGACGGTCTTTCAAAGCTTGAATACAGAGGATATGACAGCGCGGGAATTGCCGTTTTTCATGATAACGAAGTTGAGGTTGCAAAGGCCAAGGGACGTCTTTCAGTTCTTGCCGAGAAAACTAACGATGGTAAATCGCTTAAAGGCACTATGGGTATAGGTCACACACGCTGGGCTACTCACGGCGAGCCATCTGACGTGAATTCTCACCCGCAAGTTTCAATGTCGGGACGTTTTGCTGTTGTTCACAACGGTATTATTGAAAATTATATTTCACTAAAGAAAAAACTTATCGAAAGAGGTTTTGAATTTATCTCAGAAACTGATACAGAGGTTATCGCTCATTTGTTTGAATACTATTACAAAGGCGATATTCTTGACGCTATGATAAGAGTTCTAAACCGTGTTGAGGGTTCATACGCTCTTGGTGTGCTTTGTTCTGACTACCCCGACCAATTTATCGCAGTCAGAAAAGCAAGTCCGCTGATTGTCGGTCTCGGAAATGACGAAAACTTTATCGCTTCTGACGTTACCGCAATTTTAAAGCATACTCGCGATATATACTATCTTGAGGATAACGAAATTGTAGTATTGAAAAAAGACAGCGTAAAGGTCTACAACAAGGATAAGGAAGAAGTCGAAAAAGAAAAATTTACTGTTGACTGGGACATAAGCGCCGCTGAGAAGAGTGGATATGAGCACTTCATGATGAAAGAGATGGAGGAACAACCAAAAGCAATCCGCGATACCATCAGTCCCAGAATTAAGGACGGTAAAATTGTTCTTGATGATATTTCACTCACCACCGAGGATATAAAAAATATTAATAAAATTTACATAGTTGCCTGCGGCAGCGCGTACCATGTCGGAGTTGTCGGCAAGTACGTTATAGAAAAAATGTGCCGCATTCCCGTTGAAGTGCAGGTGGCTTCGGAATTTAGATACTGTGATCCGATTATAACAAAGAATGACCTTGTTATTGTAATCAGTCAGTCGGGAGAAACGGCGGATACTCTTGCCGCGCTGAAAGAGGCGAAAAACCACGGCGCGAGAATTTTGTCAATCGTAAACGTGGTCGGCAGCGCAATAGCTAACGCGTCAGACGATGTCATTTACACATGGGCAGGTCCTGAAATCGCCGTTGCGACAACAAAAGCATACAGCACTCAGCTTGCTGTTATATACCTGATTGCCGCATACATGGCTGAAAAGCTTGGCATGCTCACTTCGGGCGAGTACGCAAACTTTGTCGCAGAAATTGAGGCTCTTCCGGATAAAGTTGCAAAGATACTTGAATCAAAAGAAGAAATACAGTATCTTGCCTCAAAATTCTTTAACTGCCATTCAATATTCTTTATAGGAAGGAATCTTGATTATGCGGTTTCAATGGAAGGCTCTCTTAAACTAAAGGAGATTTCTTACATACACAGCGAGGCATACGCAGCCGGCGAATTAAAGCACGGAACAATTTCTCTTATCGAGGATGGTACTCTTGTGGTTGCTTTGGCGACAGGTCAGGAGTTGTTTGATAAGACTGTTTCAAACGTAAAAGAGGTTAAAGCGCGCGGCGCTGTTGTCATGGGAGTTACAACTCAGGCTCATGAACTTATGGATGACGTTGCTGACTTCATCATAAAAATACCGACAGCGCATGAAATGCTGCTTCCTTCGCTTACCGTTGTGCCGTTGCAGTTATTCGGATATTATGTCGCTTCGCTTAAAGGCTGCGATATTGATAAGCCTCGCAATCTTGCAAAATCGGTTACAGTTGAATAAAGCAAAAAATAACCGCTGCTGTGGCAGCGGTTATTTTTATTTACTATTCTAAATAACTGTGTTGACTGCAATATTTTTTATAACTTAAGTATACTTTATTTAAACAGCCATACGCTTGACAATATTTATATGTAGAAGTGGTATTTGTTTTATGCTCATAACAATGAGTATCGTCATCATAAAAAGCCATTTCTGTACAATCTGATTCTATACAGATGGAACTCTTTTTAGTTTCAACTTTGTCAAATGGTGTTCCCATGCTTTTTCCATCTTTATTTATAATCTCATACTTTTTATTTTTATTTAACACTATTGCATATCCATCTGATTCAAATGAATATGCTATTAAATACTGCGGATTTATTTTATATTCGCCCTTTTTATTTATATATCCACACTGTCCGCCCGATTTAACAGCTGCCAACCCATTACTAAATACCGCTGCCTCGTCAAATTGTGGATTTATCACATATTTACCTTTTTTATCAATATATCCCCATTTATCCCCTGATTTGACCGCCGCCAATCCTTCTTGAAACTTAGATACATCATCAAACTGCGGATTTATTATATATTCACCTTTTTTATTTATATATCCATATATATTACCTGATTTTGCGTAAGCAACATCCTCAGAAAAATAACCGATGCTGTCGAACTGCGGATTTATTATATAATCCCCTTTTTCGCTTATATATCCTACTTTGCCATCTATTTCAACTTCAGCCATTCCATCGTAAAATGCTTCAGCATCATCAAACTTTGGATCTATCACATATTCACCCTTTTGATTTATGTATCCCCATTTATCATCTACACACACATTCAGCAAGCCATTCTTAAAAAGTATTTCATCATTTTTGCTCTTTTGTGAAATTCCGTATAGAAATACTGCAATACTCGCTGCAATAAACACGACAACTATAATTGCGATTATAATAAACGGCATTTTTGATTTCTTCTGCTTTGTAGCAGAAAATTCATTTGGCATGTCCTGCTGAACAACACCTTGTAAAACCTCTTGCGAAATTTCAGCATCTTGAAACTGTTGTTTCTTTTGATTTTCGCTCACATTATTATTTTCTTTATTTGTCATTTCAAATCCCCCCATATTAGTGTTTCATATGATTATGACATATTTTTTCTAATATGTCAATAGTTTTTTGTAATAATTGTCATATCATGTCATAAAACCCAATAAAGCTTTATTCAAAATCCGCTTTTAACATGTTTTACTATATAAAAAGACATGCAAAAACACCTTTTTTGACTTTTTTTGAATAATCCACCTTAAAAAAAAACATAATAAGTTCATAGCAAGTAATTGTATTATGTTATATAGTAGGAGGAATTTATTATGAAGGCTACAGGAATAGTCAGAAGAATAGACGATTTAGGCAGAGTCGTTATTCCGAAAGAAATAAGACGCACAATGCGCATACGCGAGGGAGATCCTCTTGAAATCTACACTGAAAAAGACGGCGAAGTGATTTTCAAGAAATACTCACCTATAGGTGAACTCGGTGATTTTGCTTCAAATTATGTTGAGACTCTTGCAAAAGCAAGCGGTCACGGCGCATGTATAACTGACCGTGACAGTGTTATCGCTGTTTCAGGGCTTCCTAAAAAAGACCTTATTGAAAAGCCTGTCAGCACAGAACTTGAAAATGTTATGAGCGAGAAGCTAATCATCAGCTACAAAGACGGCAAGCCTGTATCTGTCGCAGATGGCGTAGAAAAATATAACGCCGGCGTTGTTGTTCCAATCGTTTCTGAAGGTGATACAATAGGCTCTGTTCTTTTCATCATGAAGGACGGGGAACAGCCCTCCGAGGTTGATGAAAAGCTTGCTGAATCTGCTGCAGGTTTCCTTGGAAAACACATGGAAGGCTGAATATAACAATAAAACGGCATCAACTGATGCCGTTTTTTATCTGTCTAATTATGCTTCATCTTTTAAATCCGTATGCATTCTCCATGACGGCGATTTTCATATAGAAATCCGCGTCGGGGATTATTATCCGAAAGACTTGCTTTCTAAAGTATTAATAAGAGTTGTGCCGCTGATTTCATAAACAGCAATTTCTGAATTTGTGATATATAGATTCATCAATTTGATAAATCGGGATTTATCATTCTGTAAGTTGTTTCAATCCAAATACAATCCACCTGCCGTCTATATTCTCAATAACAAACTCCTTATTTTTATAATCCGTAAGATTTAAAGATCTTACTATTTTCACTCCTTTATTTTACATCTGTATATCATCGATACACAACAAAAGGTATATTCTAATCAAACTTTCTATCAAACCTTTCTGCTAAAGGTATCATTGTCGAAAAATCATCCCACGCAAATGCTTTTAAAGACCAAGCATTCCCTGCTTCAAAATCATCAGGGAGAATAATACTTATATATTTTTCTATATCTTTACATTCTTTTACTGATAAACTAACCAATTTAGCGTCTTTATAAAGTGCTAAAATCAAATACAATCTTCCGTCAAACCATTTATCGAAATTGTTAGTTCTTCACCTGCAACCAAACATTCCGGCTCTTGATATATCCATTCAATATTACTTGGTGTCGGCGTTGGTGTCGGCGTTTCTTCCGCTGTTTTCTGCGGATAATACGCAAACCAATTATCGGGATCGTCCTTTGATAAAGGCTCTCCGATTTCTTCCAAAACTGCATCCAATCCTAAAATTGTATTAGCGGGTGTTTCAGTATCCAAAAAATTTTCATGGCATTTTAAAATCGCCAAGTCCGGATTATTCGTTATATCAATATTCGATAATTTATTATTAGAACAGTCTAATTCCCACAATCCACTGTTCTTTGAAAGATTAATACTTTTAAGTAAATTATTAGAGCAAGTAAGACTATACAGTCTTTCATTATTGCTTACATCAAGCTCTGTAAGCTGATTATTATCACAGAATAAATATTCAAGATGCGACCATTGCGATAAGTCCAATTTCGTCAGTTGATTGTTACTGCAATCCAAAAATATTAAATTTGGGACTTGCTTGGGCGTAAGCTCTGTTATCTCATTATTATCGCAAACCAGCCAATCCAGAAGTGGGAAGAATTTAATCGTGTTAATTTCACCGAAAACATTGTAAACTATATGTGGAGGTGAATTTTCAGTGCTATGAAACACGATATTTTAGGCGAACAAATTAAAAAAGCCCGACTACATAAAGGAATATCACAGGAACAGCTTGCAGAAATGTTGAATTGTAGTTCACGCCATATTATGGCGATAGAAAATGAAAATAAAAAACCTGGATATTGGTTGCTTTATAATCTTATACGAACTCTAAACATTCCTGCTGATACTATCTTTTATCCCGAACGACATAACATACCACATAAAATGAATATTGTCATTGATGAACTGGTAAATATGCTATATCTTTGTGATGAAAAAACTATACGCGCAATAACAGCCGCTGTTCAAGAAATTATCAAGTCCGACTGAAGGAAGCGCACATCAGTGCGCTTCTTTCTAAAGCACGCCTAATCTTTTTAATAACTTTACGCAATCTTTGGCGCCTTGTTCATACAAGAACACGCAGTCTTTATCCGCTAAAGCCGCATGCTTTGCAATATACAAATTTATTATATCGGCTTTTCCTACGGCTAATTCTGATAACACTGACTGCACTTTGCTTCCTAACTGCGTCAGTTCTGTACTAAGCTCTTTGTATTCCTTATTTTTCATTCGATAATGACTCAGTTTATGTTCCGTAATTTCACCAATTACCATTGAAATCAATTCCTGCTCAGTCATAATAAATATCTGCCTCCTATTGTTTCACTATGATTATATAATCCCCCGAAAAATTTGTAAATAATTCTGGAAATAATGGTAATATTCTGTGGAAAAAGTGGTTATGTATATGTTCTAAAACACAAAACCGACACCATTAGTCTGATGTCGGTTTCATCTTTCAATTTCTTATCCGCTTACTATTTCATAAACCGTCTTTTTTCATTCTTATTACTCTATAATTGCTGTTCTTGATTCTGGATTCCATGTAACTTCAAAACCCATTTCTTCAGAAAGGAAGCGGAGCGGAACCATTGTTTTGCCATTGATAAGGCGAGCAGGAACGTCCATTGTCGCAGGTGTATTATTCACCTCTGCATTGGTATCATCTATTGCAAAAGTAACTGCCTTGTTATCAAGTGTCGCGGTCGCGATCTGTGTTTCTCCGTTCCATTCAACATCTGCTCCCATTTGCTCAAACAAGAAGCGCATCGGTACAAGCGTGCTACCATTCTCTATTATAGGTGGTGTTTCAAATCCAAGTATTTTATCTTGGAATTGTACATATATATTGCCATTCCGAATTTCTTTTTCTAAATCACTACTGGAAAATCTATAACATCTACCGCAACAAACTTCCAAATCACCATTCTCAAGCTCGTATATTCCCTTAACCTTTTCTCCCGTCTCTTGATTATATTCATTTATAATGGGCAACTGTATAATCGTAAAATAAATTCCATCCTTTGAAACAGCAATATTATTTTGATAATGTCCATTCACATATTTAGGTAATGCAAAAAGATAATCTTTTACTATTAATAAATCAGAAAAATTTATAGATTCATATAAAATAGAAATTTCTTCATTATTATTGATTAAACTAACTTCCGAATTTTTATCATTCACATCAGAATAATACGGATATTTCCCTGTTTCATCAGGCACCGCATCTTTTAAATTATGTTTAACAAAAAATTTTTTTTTGTTAAACATAATTGGTATTCCTCCTTCCTCCTTATACACATTCCAATTACTAAAATCTGATGAATAATAAGAGGTTTGCTTTGTAACAATATTTGTTATGCCATCACGTGGCTTATCTGAAACATATTCAAGATATTTATTTATATAACATACCCCATTAATATATGAGATGTCACTTATACGTTCCGTTTCTATTTCTTTTTTTGTATTAAAAGATTTATCTGTTATTTTAATATGTCCAACACGTCCAAATGACTCACCCTTGTCCGTAGAAGTATCACAAAAAATAAAATTTTCAGGCGTTTCAATTACTGTTGCTTTTGGAAATGTCATATTGTCGAATAACCCAAGTCCATCTTTTATGTTCACATTAGCTATATCCCAATTAATTTTATTTTTACTGTAATAAATATTATTCTCAAAAGAATTCATAGACCACGGTGCATAGTCACAGGTAAAATATCCATATCCTGTATTTATAACTCGTCTTGGCATTCCTTCTGTTTTTGATAACGCCGAATCTACAAAATCGATTGAAGCATAAACATCTTGAACGAGCATCATCATAATTATAGAAATAAGCATAAAAATTCTTTTCATTATAATTCCCCCTTTACTTGTTTTCTATGGTGAAATAATTTCTGACACTGCCAGTATTGGCTGTAACTAATATTACAGATAGTCTATACTGCACAGTTGAATTAGCTGGAACTTCTAGTATTGCCATACTTTCTTCCTTTGTGTCATATTCGTTTGCAGTTGCATTAAATGGACCAGTATTCTTTTGTCGTGTAGCTTCCAACCATGTATCCACACGACTGTCCTCAATTATACCTTTACTTAAGTTGCACATATCAGTTACCTCCTTATCAAATTCCTACGTCATTTTTATGTAATTTATTATATTGTATCTCGCTTGTCTTATTTGCAGTATTAATTTTTTCTTTATATAAAAGAGTATATTTCGTTTGACCTACTGTATAATCTTTATCTCCTTTCGGAAAGAAAGAACGGCAGAAATGCAAATTTGAATTTTCAACTTTGTCTAGAAATATATATACTGCCTGATTTTCGTGCGTTGATTCCATCAGATAATCCGCTTGTATTAGCGAGAAGATATTTTGTTTTGAATTATACTTAAAAATAATATCATTACGGTCAAGCATATCTTCTAAATATTCAAGACAATCTATCCTATCTCTCACATGCTCAAACTCATCACTTTTTGCTACGGTTTCATATGAAATTTTTCCATCCAATATGTATTCAAATACTTTTTTCCTTGATGTTGTACGGAAAAATTCATTGTCTGTCAGCTTATGAAGTCCAGCTAAATGTACAAATTCCGTCTTGTCAAAAGCTATCATTATCTCTGTAAGCTCGCCTTTTCGTCCGACTATAATTTTATATTGTATATTTAATAAATTTGAAAAAGCCTCTGCACAGCGTTGTAATTTATCTTGCATAACAAAATCCTTTCATAACAAAAACTGCCCCGCAATGCGGAGCAGTTTTCAGTGTATTTTCTTTCAGCAATAGCCTAAGCCGATTTGAGGTTACACTACACAAACCCCTCCCGAAAGCTCCGTATATCAACGCATATCGGCGCGCCAATATACATCTGCGCTTAAACAGACACACCTGTTGCCTGTCATTAATATTATTATACTATATTTCTTGGAATATGTCAATAAAATATAATAAAAAAACAAGTGATATAACGAAATCTTTCGCCATATCACTTATTTTTCACACCGTTAATTTTCCTTATTCTTTATGTTGCTTTTATTTCTTTTATTTCATCATCAGCGCGTTCCATTATTGCATCACGGAGCATATCCATATACGAATAATCCGTATCCATCCATGCATCATAACAGATATATAACGGGCATTTGAATTCAAGCAGAGTTATCAACTGTTTCCTGTTAAGAAAACTGTCATCTTCTTCAAATAACCCTACAATATCCTCATATATTACTTTTTTATATGAGTTTTCGATGATCGTTTCCGGCGGCAACTTTTTTAAGTCCTCAATAAATTTGCCGCCCTTCTAATTTTGCGAAAATTTACGAAAGGCTGGGCGGCGGTCTTCTTCTTTCTCCTTTTGTAAGATTCTGATGCCCCCTTCCTATGCGAAAAAAGACATTCAAGGATTGATTTTGAATCCTCAAATGTCCCCATATATTTCATTATAATTGTGTCCATTTTTACTTTAGAAAACACACTATTTTTTTATTTAAAGTACCTGTGATTCATTTCTACAAGTGTACTCTTTACCAATGCATAATCAGGATGTTCCGGAAGAATTGTCTGCCTTCCGCAATATGGGCATACTGCTGTTGAAAAACTTTTCCCTGTACAAATTCCGTAATCTCTTCTGAGCCAAATATTTTTACGCAATAATAACACCCACATTGTTCGAATATTACCACATCCGACTGATTTTCTCTTGAATGATATGCTATGGTCTACAATTCCATCAATGCATTACTTTGATGACCTTCTGTGAAAATCACCATGCCATCACCATATCCTCATATTGCTTAACATCACAATTATATTTCTCTTGAAAAATCAATTTTTTCACCTGTAATTCGTTCATAATATTCCATTGACATGCAAACAAGACCTTGTCCGTTATCGCTTTTTATAAATGAAGGATTACCGTAAACCTTACAGAAATTCTCATCTTCTATATGTTCGCAAAATTCCTTTTCACTAATCCAATTCAAATACTGTAATTGACTCATCATTATTCTCCTCTGCTAATTTCCTATTCTCTTTAAGCCATTTTGATGCAATTTGAGGATATGCGACACACCACTTCAAAAACATTGTTAATGCCTGCTCTATTGTCAAATCATTTTCTTTTAAAACCATGGTAAGTTCAGCATATAAATTGTCTGACATTGTAATTTGAATATTTTTCTGCTTTGACATCTTTTATTTCCTTTCAGTATTTATTGTGAATTGCGCCGAATATAAAAGGTAGCTCGTCCTGAACCTCATTGACACCTACTTTAGCATAGAAAATTCATTTTTATCTAATAGAGCCTCTGTTATAATTTTCTCCATCATATCATAGTCACAAGCATATGCTCGCGCTCTCGCTTCAAGCATATCATCACTGCTGATTTTGGCAAAGTCAATAACATATCCGGCATTATGCGCAAGATATTCTATAAACATTCTCTGTGTTCGCCCGTTGCCTTCTCTAAAAGGATGTATAACATTTATCTCACTTAAATAATATGCAAGCCTCTTTCCTATTTCCTCTTTATTGCTACAATCAAGCAAATAGTTTTCATTTTTCAGCTTATCAAACAACTGGTTAATCTGCTGTTCTATATAATCAAATCTGCAAAACTGATTACCCTTTGAAATATTAACAGTACGAACGCAGCCTGCCCAATCATATATATCCTCAAACAGAAAACGATGAATTCTTTTTAAATGTTCAAAATCAAAATCTCCTTCTATTTTGCTTACAACAGCCTGTGAGGTTTTTATAGATGTGATTGCGCGTTCAGCTTCATCAAGTTCTTCCTGAACTTTTATATTTAATTTATTCTTTAACACATAAGATTTCGGATAACAGTATTTGCTGTCCCACTCATATTCATAATAATATTTATTGTTCATACTGCTTTTTTATAATATTCCACAAGCTTCTTTATTTCTTCATCAAAAGACTTTCTTCCCTCAATGCAGTCCTTAATACGATTTTTTTCATCCTCTGTCAACGGCATTCCTTCCATTGCCATTGATGCGTTTACATTAGCAACAATTCTTTCCGCCTCACTCATAGTTATCACACTCCTATAATTTAATAACATAACTATAAATATTATACCACAAATAACGCATAAAATCAACTGCCCTAATAATTTTCCTCAATTCAACCTTGTAAAAAACACGAAAATTAAAACCTAAATATATTTTTATTCAGGCTGTTATAAATTTATTTAAAATTACGCTTAGCTATACACCGGCAAGCTGTAATATATCATCTATTTCTTCAAATGCTTGTCCCGCTGCTTTATCGGCAATGCCTAATGCCTTATCCAATGCCATTGTTTTTGTCAGCTCACACAGTGCTTTCATATATACACCTCTCAGTTTGGCTGTTCCGCCTAAGAGAAATTGTCTTAACCTCTCGGTAAACATGTCCGCAAATGATGAATGAAACAGACTGTTTGGTCTCCTTGACAAAGTAGGCAGCCACTGTTCCCAGTGAATTGCCGTATAATTTTTGTCACCATACAACCTGTCAAATTCCGCAATCTTGTTTAGTTCTTTATCGTAGAAAACAACCTTGTTATAGCTCAATTTGACTTGCACTTTCCTGTTAGCATATTTCGGCTCAAGATAATATATCCGCTGTCCGTTGAATCGTACCCGTCCTTCCCTATCTGCCTTACGTACAATACAGGTAACCACTTCAAAGTCCTTCTCTGGTAATTTTAACAAAGCCTGTTTATCACAATCAAACATCTCTATTATACTTTTCTTTGTACGATGGTGTTTTCTGTTATGCAATCTCATACATTGATTTAATAATTCTTTGTTACATTCATCAATATTCTGCATGTCAGGCTACGGTACAAACAGATTCCGTCTCAAATATCCAATCTTGCCTTCAACGTGTCCCTTTTGATTTGGAGAGTGACTGTTACAATATTTACATCGAAAATCGTAGTGATTTTTAAACCGCAGAAACAACTCATTTTCTACACGTTTAGTTATCTTTTCACCTAAACACTTTACAATACCGCTTTCATTATCAAACGTAATCTCATGAGGCACTCCGCCAATGAATTCAAAAATATTCTTCATTCCCTGTACAATACATTGAACATTTTTGGATTTCAGCAATTGACAGAATGCTATATTACTATATGGAAATGACATAACAATATAGTATCCTTTATATTTAATACCATTTTCAACAAAATTACAATTTCCCAAATCAACCTGCGCTTCTCCGGGTATATGCCTTAATGGAGCGTATTCTCTGCAAACGTAGTATACTTCCGATTTTATCCTTCTGAATGTTGCTGCAACCGTAGAATAGCACACATCAAAATCATCGTACATCTCATTCAATCTGTCATATACACGTTTCGCAGTATGACGCTGCTTGTAATGCCGCGTTTTATCCTCAATAAGCCATTCCCTGATAATCGGCTCGTACTTTTCCATTTTACTCGGACGTTTCTTTCTTGGTTTTTTCAGCATTTCAGAAAAATCATCTGTTCTCAAATATTTATATATACTTGTCGGAGACACGTCTAATTTATAGCTTATCGTTCTTACAGGCATGTCCAAATCAAATTTATACTTCCGAATTAAATCTATTTTCTTCATTGATAACATAAAACATACCTCCTGCATTCAAGACCGCTATAACTCATATATTCTCATTTTCTTTCTGAATAATTCTCGGGTAATACTGTCGGTTTGAATGATATTTTTCCTGTTTCCGCACTGCACCAACAAGCGCGCCGAAATTGTTCAGCAGCTTTTTATTTTCTTCCAGAAATTCTGCTATCGGCTCCAACTCTTCCACACTATCCTTGAATATCCGGCGATGTTTTCTTGCCGCAGCAAGATGTGTAGCAAGTTTAGCACGTTCGTTATACTTCAAATTCTCAAGTTCCAACTGATGTAAAATATCCTGTGTTATCTTATCTTGTTCTCCCATCTTCTCCAACATATATGTATAGGAAAACTGCGCATTATTCAAAAACTTAACAAAATCCGCAATCACTTCCGATATTTTTCTTTCCTCACTCATTGTAAATCCCCTTTTTTACATTTGTATCGGATTAACCCTTCCTTTACCGTTATCTTACCTCGCATTTTGAAAGTTCTGTTAAATATTTCATTTGAACCTCCGCTTTTAAATCTTCATCTACATATTTACACGGTACTCCATATTTGTTAAATGAAGTCACGGTTGATACTTTGTTTATATATTTGTTATAGCGCTGCAAAAGATACTCCTGTGCCTTATGATTACCATTAATTGCTTTCTCAGCAATCTCATTTTTAAGATCCACAAATATCATGTTTTTATATTTTCCTCCTGTAAATTTTCACGTCAATCACTTTGTTATCTTACATTTTGAAAGTGACTCAAGGTACTTTATTTGTACTTCGGACTTAAAATCTTCATCTATATATCTGTGTAAATTCCCTCGTCTGTCCCTGACTGTAACCGCAGAAACTTTATTAATATACCATTCATAATATTTCAGCACTTGTATTTGTGAAACACTAATCGTTGTATTTCTTTATCATCATAGGATAAATCAAACATAAATTCTCCGTTGTATCTTAAAATATTGTAAATCACATACGCTCAATGCCGCACCTATAATTCCTGCATCATTAAACAGCGTAGCAGCTTCTATTTTTGTTTTCTCTCGGTACTTGTTATAATCGCCTGCATAGACATACTTCCTGAGTGGGTTGAGCAGATAATCTCCCTCTTTGGATATGCCGCCGCCAATCAGGATTTTACTCGGCTGAAATATATTCAGTATAGAAATCAATCCCATTCCTACATATCGAATATACTGCTCTACTACTGCCGTAGCTGCCTCATCACCTTTCTTGGCACAATCAAAAGCTGTTCTTCCTGATACCTCGCCGTTCTCTTGTACCCATTTGTGCATCATAGAGTTACTGTCAGACTGCATTGCTTGTTTTGTCTGCCGTATTAAAGCCGTAACAGACGCATACGCTTCCCAGCAGCCTTTATTTCCGCAGGAACATTGTTCTTCTCCATCGGCATTGATTATGATATGTCCAAGCTCACCGCCTGCACAGTTAAAGCCTCGGTATGGCTTTCCGTCTATAATGACTCCGCCACCTACGCCTGTTCCAAGCGTAATCAGTACAAAGCTGTCGGCATTGTCACCGTTTACGGCATATTCGCCTAATGCCGCCGCATTCGCGTCATTTTCTAAGTTTACAGGTTTACCGAGCTTCTTTTCCAGCATTGCGCCCAATTCCGTATTTTTCATACGGATATTGCACGCATACGCGACTATTCCGTTTTTATTATCCACTGTTCCCGGACAGCCGATTCCAATAGACTTAATTTCTGATATTTGACGGTCTGCACCATTTACTACGTCAATACACAAATTCGCCATATCTTCAACTATTTCCTCAACAGGTCTTTGTGCTAATGTCGGAACTGATGACTTGTATATGATACGTCCTGTTTCATCTACTACACCTGCGGCAATGTTTGTGCCGCCTAAGTCTATTCCTATATACATTTTATTTTCACTCCTAATATAAATATATCGCTCATCACAGAATACACGGTTTATATCATAAGAGGGAGAGAGGTATTCCTATGTTTTGTAGGGGTATTCACAAGAGTCCGTATATTCTGAAATCAGCGATATATTATAGCATTTATCAAATCATTAAAACTGTTCCATTTTTATCTTTTATCTCAACTGAATATAAATTTCCGTTATACATCAGCTTAAAGCTCATGACGTTCCACTTTTCGGGCAAATTCGGTCTGCATACGAGCTGTCCGTTTTCCTCGCTTATACCTGCGAAGCCTTTAACCGCCGCTATCCACGCACCGCCTGCGCTTGCGGGATGTGTGCCGCCTATGTATATCGAACCTGCCCATTCCTTGCCGCCTTTTGTCAAGTCAGCCTTTGCAGACTTCATAAACATCGGATATGCAATTTCTGGGTTATCTGTATAACATGCAAGCAGTGAATACATACACGCCGACAATGACGAGCCGTGTTCGGTGCGCGGTTCATAGTATTTTAAGTTCTTTTCCATTATTTCTTTTGTATAATCATCCTTGAACATACTTAGCATTGCCACAACGTCCGCCTGCTTTATTATCTGCGTATCTGCCGCAACTCCGTATGCACCGCCCCAATATTCCTTTGGATTTATAAGCCTTGACCGCACTGTGTCTATACTTGCGTCCTCCAGCATGAAATATCCGTCAAACTGCTCTATTATGCCTCTTTCGTTTGGTTCTTGTATCAGAATATTTTTTGATGAGTCTTTAAGCATTTCCTTTAATACTCTTTTTATCGGACATTTTTCCGACAATTCAAGAGCTGTGTCAAACACAAACTTCGCCATTCGGTTCGTATATGCGTTATTGTTCACTCTCTCGTGATATTCGTCAGGACCGACAACATCGTGAATTTCATAATACGGCTTATCCGCCTTTTTCAACAGCAGTGAGCGGTAAAACTTAGCGCATTCTATTACCATTTCCATTGCGCCTTCGGTTAAAATATCATAATCGCCTGTTGCGTTTATGTACTTCATAAGTCCGTAGACAATAGCAGCTGAAACGTGGTACTGCTTATCACGAAAATGCGTCCTCATAGGACGGTTTGTGAATACATCTGTTACATTATAATCAGAGCAGCCCTCATAGCCGCCCTCCTGACTTTCCCATGCGTAATACGCTCCGTCAAGATTGTATTCCTTTGCTTTTGTTCTTGCTCCGTCTATGGTGTCAATTCTGTACTGCAAGAGTGTTTTGGCGACTTCGGGAGCGGTATGTATATAATAGTCTATCATAAACATTTCCGTGTCCCAGAATACCGCACCCTTATACACCTGTCCTGACAGTCCTCTTGCAGGAATAGATTTTCCCTGCATATTTCTCGGAGCTATGCAGTTAAGATGATAGATAGAATAATTAAGCGCATATTCCGCTTCATCATCTCCGTCAATATGAATTTCTGATATATCCCATATTTTATCCCACTCAGCTTTATGCTCGTCTTTTAATTCCCTATAGCTTAATTCTTCAATCCTGCCATTTGCGCTGAAATCATCAGCAGAGGTTGTTATCTCGGCAATTTTTTCAAAGGTATATTCCTTATCGGCTTTAGCATTGAATTTAATATGACGGAATATTGATTTATCGGTATTTTGATTAGTCTGCTCCGCTTGGAAATCTGTCCGTATGTATTCCTTTGCTGTTACAGATATATTCTTTTCGCCTGTTATTCCTGTAACATAATCAATTCCGTCCTTGCTGCCCATCTGCATCTTTACAAAATGCGGACCGTTGATGTCCCACACATCTCCGTCTATACCTGTTACGATTTCCGCTTCACAGTCAAAATCGGCTGAAAACGTATATTTCATAGCTATAATATGCTGACGCGCTATGCTTGCAAATCTCTCACATATTACCGTAATATCCCCGTGTTCTGTTTTCCAGCGCGTAACGCGGCAATGTATGCCGTATCTAAAATCAAGCTCCTGCTGATGAAACTTGGGTTTTTCATCGGGCAAGGTGTATGCTTTACCATTGACTTTTATATATGTATATATGGGATTGGGTGCGTTTACGGACTCGCGCCACAAATCGCCTGCTCTATCATAAATACCCGCCAAATTCACGGCGCACATCTGCTTTTTTGTATATTCTTCAAGTGTTCCGCGTATGCCGAAATAACCGTTGCCGATAAGAAAACGGTTGCCGTTCCATGCGATATTGTCTTTGTTAAATTCTGTTTCTGTTAAAATAAAGTCCATGTCTATCTCCCGAACATTTCTATCGTTTTATATAGGCTTGCAATAGATGATACTGCTATATCAGCCTGATTATTTTTCTCCGCTTCACCAACTGCAACAGCATACATTCCGCCTGCCTTTGCCGCTTCTACTCCCGCGTCGGAGTCCTCTATAACCACACATTCCGATGGTGCTATGCCAAGCTTGTTTGCCGCAATTAAGAACACTTCGGGGTCGGGCTTTGACTTTTGTGTGTCAAGTCCGCAGCTTATCGTATCGAATTTATCCGCTAAATTCGTTTTTTCTAATATAATGGGTGTGTTCTTGCTTGCAGAACCGACTGCGGTTTTAATTCCGTTGTTCCTCAGATATGCGATAAAGTCAAACACTCCGTCCAGCACCGCCGATTTATCAAGGCTTTCAAGCGATTTTACATACATATCGTTTTTCTTTTCAGCAAGAGCAAGTTTTTCATCATCACTGAATTTTCTGTCTGTTTTTTCAAGCACAACCTCTAATGACGCCATACGGCTTACACCTCTCTGACGTGCATTATCATCCTTTGTAAAGCCTGTTATATCAAGTTCCTCCGCCAACCTTTTCCATGCTTTAAAATGAAGCTCGTCCGTTGTTACCAAAACTCCGTCAAGGTCAAATATTACTGCTTTTATCATTCTTTTTCTCCTTCGCACATAATCTCACAAAAAATAATTTTACTCTTATTAAAATAATTTTTTCTGAAATTATCGGAGTATCGGGCGGGATATTATCCCGCCCAAAACTCTCAATTAAATAATGTTTACAAATATTCCTCCCAAAACAGTTCTGTTTTGGAATGACGCCATTCGCGGAATACTGCTGTAATACCAATCAGTTACGGGAACTCTGTCTGTAGTTTCATTTATAAAGCGATAAACCGAATCTATTACCTTGTTAGTATATTCTTTATCGTCAGTCATAACCGTAGTCCAGAAAAGCCAATCCATCTTGGTATAGTCCTCACGGCAGTCAAGCGGTATTCCGTAAGCATTCATCTTTTCTTTATACAAGCGAATTTCTTTTTCAAAGATTTCATCATCAAAAATATGAATACCGAGCAATTTATCCCATATGATATTGTATTTAAGACTCCACGAATCCTCATTATCAAAAGCAAGTCTTGATGCTTGTTTTCCTTTTGACTCAAGCTGCCACTTCTTAGCATACTCCTCTGCAATGTCAACATAATTTTTATCAGAAAATATTTTTCCGTAAGCCGCTATACCTAAAATTGCCTTAATGCTTAAATTACAGTTATGCGCCATATGACTTGCAAAATCATCGGTACAAAGCTGTTCACCGGGGTCATACCCATATTTTACAAGATAATCTGCCCACTGTTTGAGTATTTGCTTATTCTTATCCGCTACATCTCTGTTTCCGCCGTATTTTATAACAGCATACAGACTTATCAGCATATTTCCGCATTCTTCAACCGGCATTTGCATTGCTAATATATCGTCAGGGTTTGTTTTCTCATAACCGTACACCTGTCCGTTTGCAAGAGGATATTGACCTATATCGTGCGGCGCAAACTCATACTGCCATTTATCCGTCTGTGCAAAAAACAGGATAGGACGCAGCATAGCGTTTACAAGTTCAGGATTATATTTAAGAAACAGCGGTGCAGACGGATATGTTATATCAAGCGTTCCTATACATCCGTTACTATGGCATTCTTTAGAGAAGAACAACAACTCGCCATCAGTATTCTCCACAAGTTTATGGGCGGCAACTACTTGCCTGTATGTAAGAGATACTATCTTTTCATACTTATCACTTATATTTCGCGCTTCATCCATCAAAGAATTATCAAATTTTATACACATTTGTTTTACTGTATCATAATCTGAGATTGCACTTTTTAGCATTTCTTCAAATCCTGAATAAAAATGTTTATAATATCCGTCAAGTTGTTTACCGAAATACTCAATAGATTTTATATCATCATAAGCAAGTGTTATAACTCCGTGAAAATCATTTTTCATTATTCCGATGCAAGGATAGCTGTCAAATACGCTTAAACATTTTGTTTCATCAAGCTCCTCTGCGTAATTATTCTTTATGCTACACCTCTTTTTACCATTAAAAACTTTTGCATTTTTATCGGCAATATGTAGATAACCCCAATCAATACAAACGCTGTCGCCGCTTTTATGGAGTACATTCTGAGCAGTGTTTCCACACGAAAGCGATATATCAGTTCTTTTAAATTCAACCTCCGCTTCTCTGTCATCTATACAACATTCGGCAGATATATCAAAATAAAAAGATACGTCATGTTCAGCATTATCAAGCGTTTCAATATCATATTCTATATACGATACGGGTCTTGACATTACTTTCAAATTGTCTAACAGCATTGGACTTGTAAATACAAGCTGTACCTTTATAATGTCATTTTCAAAAACATATATCGTTCTTGTAGGTGTGACTTCAAGCGATTTTTGCGGTATTATAGGGTAATATCCGTAAGTTCGCCTGTCGCTGTCAGCTTCTAACTCACCCATCAGTATATACAGTTTATTATCTATAACCACTCCTGCGGTCATAGGATTTCTTCTTCCTGTCCAATGACTCGTTACTCCATCGTTCAATTTATCGCACATAGACCAAATACTGAAATACGGGTCTACTGTTACAAGCGGTACTGCCGAGGGTCTAAACGCCTTATTTTTATCATTTTTATTATCAATCATTCTATTACTCCTCGTATAATCAAAATTGTGCTTAAATGATTTTTCAATTAAGCTGTTATTAGCCTTTTATACCGCTCATATCAACGCCGCCGTTAATCTGCCGCGAAAAAATGATATAAACAATAATAGGCGGAATAGCTGCGAGCATTAAGAGCAACATAAGCTCATTGTTTTTTAATACTGTTGTACCTGTCGTCAATTCATACAACAAAACAGAAATTGTGCGATTTCCTTTATCCAGCACAAGGTAGGGCCAAAGGAAATTACCCCAAGAGCCGATTATGCTAAATATTGCAACAACCGCAACTATCGGCTTGCTTAATGGCAGTATAATTCGGAAAAAAGCTGACAGTTCAGAACAGCCGTCTAATCTTGCCGCTTCAATGTATGACATTGAAATTCCGTTAAAGAAATTTCTGAACAGAAAAATATTAAACGCGTTAGTTCCTGCCATCATCCAGAGAGGCAAATATCCTCCAAGCAGATTAACATGCAGAATTGGAACATCTGCAAAGCTCATATACAACGGAACCATACTTATTCCCGGCAACATCATAGACCAAAATATAAGTGTTTCCAACACAACTGAGCCTTTCGGCTTTACTCTTGATAAGACATATCCGGCTATACCGTTTAAGAATATATCAAAAGCCAAGCATCCTATAATAAGATTAAACGTATTAAATATATATTTTCCGAAATTAATTTTTGAAATTATCTCAGGTATTTTTGATAAATCAATACTTTTCGGAAAGAATGTCGGTGGTATTGCATACATTTCTTTCGTTTCTTTAAAACCCGAAAGAGCCACCCATATAACAGGCACAAGACATACAAGGGCTATTATAATCATTATAGCGTACATAATACCGTATAATAGTTTATATTTTGCCGTCTTTAAATCGGAGGAATTTAACAAGCCGTATTCTCTCTGAGATTTTTTACTCTTTATTCTCATTGTCATTCCCTCCCTTAATCACTGTATTTTTTGTCTAATTTAAAATACACAACTGTTAATCCAATTAAAATTACAAACATAATAACTCCGACTGCAAGCGAGCGGTCTGTTTGACCAAATTTAAACGCATAGTTATACATCTGCAAACCCAAGCTCATAGATGCGCCGTTAGGACCGCCGCCTGTCATTGTCATAGGCTGCTCTGTAATTTGGAATACAGATATTATTTGCCTTATAGCCATTAAAAGCACTATGCCACGCATATGAGGGAACAGGACATAGCGTATTCTGCCCCAAAATCCTGCTCCATCAATTCTTGCAGCTTCATATAGCTCACGGTTTATGCCTTGGAGCGATGCCAAGTACATAATCATTGTACTTCCAAAGCCGCTCCATGACATAGTTATAATAATAAGTAAAATTACAATATTCTTATTTGCAAGCCACTTTGCCGGTTCCTGTCCCAAATAATATAACAGCATATTCAATAAACCGCCATCGCCTTCAAGATATATCATCTTCCAAATCAGATATACCGCCATTGCGGGGATAACACATGGAAGATAACTCAGTGTCTTAAAAATTGTCCGTCCGACCCAAAGCTCGTTTACAATTACCGCGCATATAAACGGAAGCGGAAGTCCCACAATCAATGACCAAAACACATATAACAGCGTGTTTTTGAGCGTCTGCATAAAATTTGTATCTGTCAACACGTCTTTAAAGTTTTTAAGACCCACAAATTCAACAGGAGTGAAGCCTTTGAGTGAATAAAACGAATACTTCATTCCGATATATATAGGACGCCACACTATGAACAAAAACAGCAGTATAGTAGGAATGACTAAAATCCAGCCGGAAATATCCTTGCCGCCCAATGATAGCCGCCGTTTTTGTAGGCTATATTTTTTTCTCTGTTTCATTCCTGCACTTCCTTTCAATTTCTGTTAATCCATTTTATCTAAATGATTAACCTGAAAATCATTATTAGCTGTTTTTACAAGCTCATCTATATTTGCATTTTCATTAGTAAACACTTCCTGAATCAGCTTATCCAAAATCGCATACAACTCCTGACAACATACAGGTTCTTCAGGCTTAATCGTTACGTCCTCCATATTGAGATAATTCTCATAATTTTCAGCCTTAACATTTGTGTATTGCGCGCGTAGCTTTATATCCTCCTCATATCTATCGCCCGTTTTCCATATTGTCATAGGCTGTTTAGGCAATATGATATAATTTTTGCTTCTGTCATTCTCATATGATTTGCCCTGACGCTCTTTTTCTTCCTCTGTAATTGTAGGGGTTTCCTTTCCTCTGAATTTCATCCATTTTAATGCCGCTTCTACCTGTGCATCTGTCGCTTCAGGAGAGAATACAACTATACCGCCGCCCATCTGTGCAAATCTTCCGCTCGGTCCTGCCGGTACACGGTCTGCATATATTGCGTCAATATTCATATCATAGGCTGTTGTAAGCGATTGAGTAGGTGGGTCTGCAATCATCATAGCAACCTCATCAGAACCAAACAGTGATTCCAATCCAGCTTTATCAATAGCAATATCATCAGGAAGCGCATTGTACTTCCATTTCAAATCATACATATACTGCAACGCATCTCTCATTTCCTGAGAATCAAACGTAGCTGTGTATGAACCGTCATTTTCCTGCTTCATAAACTCAACACCATATGACCACGCTATATTTATAAAATGCCAGCCGCCCTGATTGTTTATTGTTGGGAGTGCATAGCCTGCTTTTCCTGTTTTTTCTCTTATAACCTTTGCTGTTTCAGCCAATTCCTGCCAAGTGTTAGGAACTTTCGGTTTTCCATTCTCAATAAGACCTGCTTGCTCAAATAAATTTAGATTTATTTCCAATCCCTGTGCATAGGCATTATCAGGAATACCATAAATTTTACCATCATACGTCACCAAATCAAGCATTTGGTCATTAAGCGCGGTATCAAGCCCGTTCTTCTTCATAATCTCGGTAATGTCACGCAAATATCCCGCTTTTGCATTTGCCTTAATATCTGTAAACATCATAAAATTAAATGTTGGCAGTTGCTTTGCGTTTGCTTTTGCGGCATAGGTTTGCGAATCAATATAATTACCTGCATCATCTACAATGACAATATCGGGATTTTCTGTTTGGAAATCATCTCTGAATGCTTCCATATCTTTCACACCGTCAACTGCCGATTCTTCGGGCCAAGTGCCGTCATATACATAAACCTTACCGTCTTTTTCGGCAACCTTTCCCTGAGAGCATCCTGCCAGCGCACTACACGACATAGCTCCTATCAAGGCTAAAGCAATTATTTTTTTTGTTTTCATTTTTGTATCCTCCTCATTTATAAATTATTATTTGTACCGGTTCTGCATAATATGACTGTATAAGTATCTTTGAATAGTCTGCGGTTACTTCAAGATTTCTTAAATCGTCAGTAGTTCCAACCTGTATAGGGTCTTTTCTTCTTGATGAATCATAGATTAAAACAGCTACGCCTTCACAATTCCACTTTTCATCATAGCTTAAAGGAGAATCATATCCTATCTTCATGATATTATCTTCCATCTCATTTACATAAGCAGTGATTACTCGCGTCTGAACATAAAGATTTGTTCCTGTAAGCTGTTCTGTTACATTCTCATCATAAAGTACGTCTACACTTTTTACAGTTCCCTTATCATTTAAGATAATGTTAATTAAATCACCTTTTTCAACCTTGACATTCTTCAATACATCTCTGCTTTCTGTCATTACTTCAACGCGTGACTGCCCTCTGTTACCGCAAATCTGATATACAAGTTCTTCATCGTCATCCACAGCCTCATTTACATCATCTACCAAAATCATTGCTGAATTATAATCGGGAGTACCCCATTCTTTACCTTTGACCACAAGAATTTCCGCCGCCCCGTCCGTATCAGATGCAGTATATGACGCTGTATTATAATTTTGGTCTGTTACAAAATCCGAAAAACGCTTGATAGCAAAATCTTCTTTCTTTGCATTTGTCAAATCGTTAGGAATAGAAAAGACAATAGTATCTCTGCTTAAAATCGTTTTATTGTTTACTCTTCCGCTGCCCCATTTAAACGCGCCCTCTGAAAATGATGTAAGCTGTTTCAGATTTCCGTTAGCTGTTACAGTGTCAATCTGTGTCAGTTGATTATCATTATTTAGCTTATATAACACCAACTGCTTATTTGACAGTAAATTGACCGCATCCTGTACTCCGCTTACCCGATTACCGTTTATTCGCAACTTGTTTATCGCTTCATACTCTATTGTTTCACCTGTTGCTGTAAACAGTCTTACCCATGCAGTATCCCCTGCGTCATCAAGCCAAGAGTTAAGTAAAAATGCTGCGTTAATTGATGCTGTGGATTTTTTTATTTTAGCAATGTACCCGTTTATATCCAAAAACAGCATTATAGTTTCACCTGTTTTCACGGAGAATAAATCTATATTATTGGTATATGTTTCATACTCCTGACCGTCTATGGTTATAGTTTTTCTGTTATCGCTGTTGCTCATTGATGAAATAGTACCCGTAATTTTTTGCTTGCTTACAACGGCTCTTATAAATCTGTTACTTGCCGAGCGATAAACACTTACACAATCATCTGCTGCGATTGACGCAAACTCTGTGGGATTACCGCCTTCGTCTATTATGGTTACCTTATCATAATCATTATCACTTAATGAAACCTTTTCTCCGTTTATGCTGTTATATATACATTCATCCTCTGAGCTTACTCCGCTTACAACCACATTAAAATATTCCTCTACGATAGCTAAATTGTACGCATTGCTGTTATTTGTTTTTAACAGTTTAACTGTATAGTTTTCTGCATTTAATGCCTTATCAATGTCATCATAAATATCTCCGTTATAAAGAATGGTTATATTCGATGCAAGCCGTGCTGTTCGAGTACGCTTTTCACTTTCCAAGGTATATTTCAAGATATTATTTGAGGCATCATATTCTTTATCATCCTTGAGTCCCAAGGTTATAGTATCATTGCTCTTATTTCGAGATTGAAACCATAAAATCTCGCGTGTATCTTCACGCTCATTTTCACGATATATAAAGGATATGTCCTCACCGAGATAATCTACAAGGTTTTCTGAATTGTTAATATATTCAACCCCGTCTATTATAGCAGTATTATCATTTATAGGCTCACCGTAAATACTGATTCGTGATGCGCCGCTTAAAATGCCTTTTTCAAAATAGCTGTCATAATATTTTGATAACACTGTTTCATCGCCTATGTAATACGATTTATTTATACCCATCTTCGTTTCACATAAATTACACTCCAGCGCATTGCGAAGCAGTATCAGCATATCCTCAAAAGTCAGGACAGACGAACCTTTAAAGCCTTTTAGCAAATCTAATTCTGACGCAAGTGAATTAAATCTATTTGCTCCGAAATATTCGCTGCTATATCCAAACAGCCTTAATAATATCGTTGTCGCTTCCGTACTGCTTATTTTTTGGTCGGGCATAAACAGATGGTCGCCGTATCCGCTTACAACTCCCGTCGAAGCTAACGCGTTTATGCTTTCAAATGCCCAATGGCTATCGGGTACATCATAAAAATATGTACTGTGATTATAGTCCTGCAATTTAATTAACCTAACCGCATAATATGAGAACTCTGCTCTTGTTACTTCCTGATTTGCAGCAGTATCTTTTGTATAATCATCGGATATAACATCTAATATTTTCAAGATGTCTAACGATTCCTGTATTTTCTCCTCAGAGTACCGTTCATTTTCAGCAAATACTATATTTGTACTGCTAATAATAAACAATACGCTTAACATTATACTGATTATTTTCTTCACTGCGAAATCACCCCATTCATTCTTTTATAAGCTGCATAAATGATTACGGCAGCCTGTGCGCGTGTTGCGTTATCCTTTGGCGCAAACATATTATCACCTACACCATTTATAACTCCCATTGCAGAAAGAGATGAAACCGCAGGCTTTGCATAATCTGAAATATCGTTATCATCCGCAAATTCTGTATGCAGCGGATTCATAGCTTCATGATTTGATTTCAAAAGATTATGTACCATCACAGACATATCCTGACGTGTGATTTCTTTTCCTACACCGAAATAACCGCCGCCAATTCCGTTACATATACCATTTTCATACGCAATATTGACATATCTTGAATACCACGCGTCCGCGCCTACATCTGCAAAATGGTCGTTTGAGTACGCGCTGTTTTCAAGTCTTGCCATACAAACAAGCAACTTTGCAAATTCCTCGCGTGTTACTTTATCATTAGGATAAAACTCGTTGTCCGTTTTTCCGTTTACAATGCCATTGTCTGCAAGAGCCATAATTGCTTCATATGCCCATTCAACAGTGTTAAGGTCTATAAATCTTGCGTTAATTTCAGGAACTTCTGCTTTACCTGTTCCGGGGAATGTTACACCTGTACTGCCTGTACTATTCGATTTATTTCCCGAACTGCTTGAACCGCCGCCTCCGCCTGAGCCTCCTGAACTCTCGGAAGGACTTTCTGCATTCTTCAATGCTGTGTTAAGGTCTGCCGCGCTGCCATAGTCTTTTCCGCTGACAGAACTATATGCGTAAGATTTTATTGATGATAGCTGCATGCCTACATCTGCACCGTATTTTTCCACCACAGCCTTTAACGCGCCGACATTACTATGGCGCGCCGCCGTCAAAATCAATGCTTCGCGTAATGATTTATCAGCACCGTCTACACCAAAACCTGCAATATTTTTCAATTTTGATGTTAAATATTCAGCTTTTACATCCGATGTGCATATCTTCGATAAATCGGCAATAAAATCGTCATTTTGCTGCAAGTAATCCAAATATCCGATTACATTTTTTATTTCTGACTGTTTAACAGCATTTAATATAACATATGTGTTCACTATTTTATCGTTTAGCTGATTATTTTCAACAGTTAGCTGACTGTTTTTAATTCCAGCGGCAAGTTTCTTTACTGAATCCTGAAAAGACTTACCCTTTTTTAATTCCTCATCAATGTCAAATACATTTCCGTAGGTATTAAAAGCATTTACAAAATCCTGTTCTGAGGACTGCGACGCCTTGTTAAGCTCTGAAACAGCCGTTATATATTCCTGCTTGGGAACAAGTTTGATTTTCTTAGTATATATTTTATCTGTTCCTGACTCGCGCACATTGATTTCATATATGCCGTTTTCAGCTCCGTCATACCGAAAAGGAATTTCATATTTTCCTCCGTCAGATGTGCATTGGTCATTAAACAGTATAGAATTACCGCTGTCAGATATATTTCCGGCATTGGGTTTGTAAACCTGAACAGAAATCTCTTCTGTTTCAGTGTTTGTTACACCATTTATTACAACCCGTTCATTGCTGTAATCCGCACTGTAATTAAAATCAGCAAAAACCGTACTCGTTGAAAGCAAAGCGGCTATTAAACAGGCTGTAAATCTATACTTTCTCATTAAAAATCTCCTCTCTGTTTTGATTGGCTTATCGGCAAATAATATATGCCGGCTTATAATCAAGTGTAAAATTATATCCGTTCTGCACTTGAGTTTCTTTTCCGAAACAATCCGCATAATATAGATTTTTATCTGTTTGAGGCAATGTTATATTCAGATTATTTCCTGATAATTCAGCCTCAAACGCATTACCATATGTTATGTTTGCATTTATGCTTCTTCCGCCCTTTGTCCATAAGGCATAAATATCTTCATTTTCGGTATCATTTCGGAATTTAAACAAGCTGTATTCATTTGCCCGCTTTGTTTCTTTAATTTCAGCATTACCTGTGAAATGAACTGCTGCCGCAACCGAAGCAAAATTCGGCTTTGTTCTTAAATCAGATGTAATCATACCAAAATTATGCTCTGCATTTGACGCATCATTACCATCGTCTTGCAAGTCATAGAAAAACACCTTGTCTACTTTACCGTTAGCTTTATATAATACCGCTGTCCTTGCTTCGTATGCCGCCTGTTCTTCCTCGCTGAATTTAGGCTGACTGTAATATCCGACCTCTGATACCCAAATAGGTTTATTATACTTCTCAAGCATATTAACAACCCATTCAAACTCTCTGTTTCCTTCACCTATCGGATTTGTTCCGAAGCACGAATACGGGTGTATGCTTATTGCATCCATGTAGTTATATGCTCCTACGCTATTCAAGCTCTCATAATATTCGTGAACATTATCGGGAGTAGCACATACTCCGCCTATGACAACGGCATTAGGATTGACAGATTTTATTCCCTCATAAGCAGCTTTTAGTAATTTCGTATAATCTGCCGCTGTTCGGTTTTCGGGATTAAACGCAGTAATATTAGGTTCATTCCAAATCTCAAAATATTTTACTTCATCTCTAAAATGCGAAACTACAAATTTGCAGTAATTTACATAAGCATTTATTTGTTCATCAGTGTATGGCATCTGACTTGTGTTTGACATATACAAATGATTTCCGTATGTAAGCGGCATTAAAATATCAAGATTTTTCTGATTGGCATATTCTACATAACTTTGAACTCTGTCAGGGATTTTATATTGCCCTCTTGAATTTTCAACAAAATCCCACATAGCTTCATCTCGAATCATGGAAAAACCAAGATTTTTTAGTAAGCTGACATTTTCTTTATCTCCGTAAAGATGTAAATGTGTGCATACTCCGACGTCATCTGTTGTCCGTTTACCTTCTGTTACGGTAAATTCACCGTTAAACACATCGCATACAGTGCCGTTTTGTTTCAGTGTCATTTCCAATGTATATAGTCCATTGTTATTAACTTCCGGCACAACCGCTTCTAATATTCTTGATTTTGCATTGATTGTAATTGCTTTGTTGTCCGACCACACTATTGCTCCCGTATGGTCTGTAACCTTTTCCTCAAGTTCTAAAGTCTTGCTTTTTAATGTCTTATTATATATATCCGAGTAAAAAACTTTATCCGCTGACCTTATAAAAGCATTGCAGAATGTTTCACTGTTAATATCAATTCCGATAACCTTTTCTACATTAAATGCCGATACTACCGTTTGCAAAAGCAGTGCAATAATGCAAATTCCCAAAAAGCATCGTTTAAAAAATTTCATAGCAATCCCTACCATTTCTGTTATACGCAGCCCCACAGGAAAACTGCGGGACTGCATAGTTTAATTACTTAAAAACAGCGTTCTTGCAATATGGCTTCATATTGTTTACCGTATCCCAAACAAATACCTTTATGCAATCCACTCCGTCTTTGCTTTCAATAGGCATATCATATTTAAGGACGGTATTTACTGTATCTTTGCTTACTGTTTTATTCATAACACTTGTTTTAACAAGTCTTTCACCGCTATAATAGCTTGTTATTACGCATATATTTGTATCATTTTGCGGTTCTGTACCATTTTGATAATTCAGGCTAATCGTTGTTGCCGCGCCTGCCGCTATCAAATCAGTCATGGTCGATACTTCTTGTTCGCCGTTTGATATATTCGCTATTTTAACAGATAAACCTCCTGCACTGCTCTCAGTAACAAATGTTACTGTCTTATCTTCGCCGAGAGCGATGTCATTACGGTTTTTAACAGTTCCCGGAATAATAAGCGCATATGTTGTGTTACCCTCCAATAGCTTATCAAGTACCATTTCATATGTTTTCTGTGTTTTTTGAGCAGTGACCGCAACCTCTGTATTAGTCTTTTTATTTATCAGCTTAATGCCATCAAGACTGTCAGCATCCATATATGTCTTAAAATCAATTACAATCTTAGAGGTTCCTGTCGAAACATTGGTAAGTTCATTTGTCGCATCGCCGTTCGCATTATAGAATGTAACACTGTTTTCAGTAATTTCAGGTACAGCCATAGATGATTTAATACTCAAATTATCAAAATCAGCGTTTGCATTTACCTTACTCCAGCACTGCATTCTCACAAAATTTATGTCTGTCATATCAGTATTTCCAAATATAAGATTGCCGCTTTTTATAGTATCTGTTCCGTCTGAAATACTTACTGTATATGTTTTGGTATTCACGTTAAATACCGCGTCAACATCATACCATGTATCCACTTTAAGCGGTGCAAGCTGCTCTGCATGGTCGCCGGCATAAATTTTACCTTCTGTAACTAAAATATAGAAGAAAGATTTATCATTTGAACTCCATACACTAAGCGGCACTGTCAATGTTGTATCTGATGATTTGAATCTTGTCTTAACATTTAAAATGCCTTCGTCAACCTTTACAAAACTTCTGTCTGCCCATATACTGTCTGTTTCACTGTTCAAACCAAGTCTGAAGAATTTATTTCCTGCTTCTTCTACAACGCTGCTCAATTCTTTTCCTGTTATACCATATACGCCCATATCATTAACAGTATTGTAGCTCTCAAAGTCATCTGTTATATCAATACCATCAGGAATAGTACCAGGGTCTTCTTCAATTACAGGCTTTTTATCAAGCTGCTCTACCAACAAATTATCAAAATATGCCGTAGCATTTTTCTTGGACCAGCACTGTAATCTCAATGTATCTATTCCCGTTAAATTAAATGCGATGTCCTTCGAAACATGTATTTTGCCGTTTTCATCCGTAATAACAAGGTCGTATGTCTTTGTGGAAAAATCAAAATATGCGGTAATGTTATACCATTTACCCGCTTCATACGCCATTATCTGCGGACCGTTTTCAACTTCGATATTTCCGCCGTTCATCATAACATAGCGCAAATCGCCGCCCATAGTTGTTACTCCCAACGGAACAGTAAGTCCTGCATCGCTTGATTTTACATCAACCGATACCTTCAGGCACTTATCGCTGACCTTGTTCATTCCTCTGTAAGTCCATATGCTGTCTGTGTTTTCATCTAATTTCAGCGCAAATACTTTACTATTATTTTCTGTTACTATTTCAGATTTAGTCTTTGAATCATTTTCTCCCCAACCATATGAACTCATATCATTAACTGTATTGTACGCTTCAAAATCATCTTCAATCAATTTTGATGTTGGTGTGGGAGTGTCTTCAATTACAGGCTTTTCATCCAATTTCTCAACATACAAATTGTCAAATGAAGCTGTTGCATCTCTCTTTGCCCAGCACTGCATTTTTACATTTGCAATTTTGGTCTGACTTGTTGTTGCATTTTTCAATACTGTTTTCTGTCCGTTTTCATCTGTTATAACAACGTCATATGTCTTTGCAGCAATATCAAAATACGCTGTGATATTGTACCATTTGTTTGCCTCATACGTCATTATCTCTGTATCATTTGCCTTGATTTTCGCATGGTCAAACATTACAAATATATTATAATCGTTTATGCTTATCGGCACTGTAAGTTCTGTGTCGCTTGATTTTGCATCAACTGATACTTTCAAATATTTGTCTGTAACCTCGTCAAAATCGCGCAGTAACGAAATATTATCTGTACTTGAGTCCAAATTAAGCGCAAATACTTTATTTTCACCCTCAGTCTTTATTTCTGATTTATTCTGCGAATTATTCTCACCCCAATACCATCTGTTTTCGTTTGTCATTTCGCTTACTGCTGAATAATTATCAAACTTTTCATCTACAAGAATTGATGTTGAGGGGTCAGGTGAAGCCGGCGGGTCAACAACCGCATCACTCGTTGTCAAAACAACCGTTACATCCTCTGCCATTTTTGCACCTGAAATATTTTCTATATCCTTGCTAATTAACAGATTATATGTAGTATTTGCCGCAAGACTGCTCGGAACGATAGTATATACGCTTCCATCTAATGTTCCCATGTAGGATACATTTTCATTATTAGAGGTGTTTGTCAGTTTGACGGTGTCTGTGGTAAACGATGATGATTTCATCGGTGTGCTGAAATCAAGTGATATTGATGAGATGTCAGATGGAATACTGTTCCAATTTTCCACAACCTCATTATTGCTGTCATATACTTTAACCTTAGACGTAGGTAAAGATGGTGCTTTATAATACTGCTCTACATAGAAATCATCAAAATACGCGTTTGCATCAATTTTTGACCAGCATTGCAGCCATACCGAGCTAATTGCTGATAATGACTGATTTCTGAAGGGAACATCTTTTGTTTCGCGTTCTACGCCATCAGGACCTATTATAGTAACATTGTAGGTCTTTTCCGAAAGGTTAAAATCAGCTTCAACCTTATACCATTGATTCGCTTCATACGTTGCAAATTCAGTGCCGTCCTCTGTTTTGATTACCCCGTTTGTAAACATAGCATATACAAACCAAGGGTCACTGTCGCAATGTATTCCGAGAGGCACTGTAAGTCCTGTATTATCAGTTTTAACAGATGTTTTGATTTTAACATTACCCGTATTTATCTGTGTAAACGGTCTTATAGCCCAAATACTGTCTGTTGCCGAGTCCAAATGCAATGCAAGAGCTTTACCGCTTACATCGCTTACTATCTCAGCCTTATTCTGTGCGCCGCTAAAATTCCAAGCAGACATATCCGAAACTGAATTATAGCCGTTAAAATTATCACTTATTGCACCTGCGGGTATTACTTCACTTTCTTTTACATAGCTTTCCGCTGAAAAATCGTCAAAGAATACATTTCCGTTTAAGTTATCCCAGCATTGTAACCTTATACGGTCTATATTGCTCATGCCTGCATTTCCAAAAGGCACATTCTCAGTTACAGATTTCGTTCCTGCCTCATCAATAACAGTTATATCATAAGTTTTTGTTTCAAAATTGAAATCTGTTTCAAGGTCATACCATTTGTTTGCTTCATAGCTTGCAAATTCTGTTTGCTCTCCGTTAAGCGTTTTAATTTTTCCGTCAAGAAAAATAGCAAACATAAAATCTCCGCCCGCTCCGTAAACGCTCAATGGGATTCTTAGAGCTGTTGTATCCGTTTTTACGCTCATTTTTATTTTTAAGACTTCATTTCCGCTGCTTGATAACCTACGGTCTAACCATATAGAATTAGTATCAGAGGTCAATTTCAGCGCAAACGCTTTATTACCGCCATCTTCCGTAACTATCTCCGACTTTTCCGAAGAAGGGTTATCACCCCATTCCCATATGCCTGTACCTATCGGCATATCTGAAACAGATGAATAGCTTTCAAAATCCTCTTCAAATATTTTACCCGCCGCACTACTATGTATTGGCATTACCAACATTGAACATAACATTGTTAATGTTAAAAATAGACTGATTTTCTTCATTTTTTCCTTCCTTTCTTTTACAATTGCTTATTTGCTTCTATTTTATATGCGTCAGCTTGCAAACTTCAAAGTGCCAAACAGCTTTGAGTTTTTATCTCTGCCAACGCCGCTGTTATATTCAATCCACCCCTTTCGTTCCTTGTTATCAGCATCATTTACCACTATTGAAAAGCCCATAGTTTTATCAGCTTTTAATACATATCCCTCTTTGAAAAGCTCGGAAAACGGAATTTTAATTTCATATATGGTTTCCGTTCCTATACGCTTTATCTTTGTTTCTGCATTTTTAATTTCGCCGCTTGGCAAGTCATAGCAAGAATTATATCTCCATATAGTTGGACCAACTTTTGTCTGTGCAATTCCTATCTCGGTGAACTTTGAAGTGTTCGCATCTCTTTCTTCCTCTGAAAAATCTTCAATAGCAAGCTGAACACAATCTCCGTTCCATATATCCGCGCCCGTCTTTTCCTGCACAAAGGCATTATCTTTTACCGTAAGTCCCAAATAAAGATTTTCGCTGTCATACATCACTCGTCCCGTAAGACTAATATCCTTTTCTCCGCCCCAAGCACCGTTCAAATCAATAGCCTCCGACTTACTTTTCGCTTCAAACAAACTACCTTTCCATTCGGAATTTGCTAAAACTCCATCAATAACAGGAGGGGTATCCGCCTTTTGAGCTACTGTTTCATTGATATGCCCCGAATCTTCCCAAACCGTACCGTCATCAAGCTCGTAACGCATTGTAATATTCCAGCTTCGTGTCGTTAACTGTTCAGGTAAATTTATAGGAACGCTCACTGTATCTCCCGGACGTATATTTAAAAATCTTGTTTTCTTTGCCGCGCTTGCCAATTCCTCCGGAGCGATAATTTCACAGCTTCCCGAAATAGTTGTACTGTCCGTCTGATTTTTCAGGCGGTTGACAAGCCGCTGTCTTCTCGGAGTTGTTTCGGTTGTTACCAGCATAAATTCTCCGCTCATCTGAGAACCTATTTTTATTGTATATCTTGAAGATAACACAATCTGCTCACCTTCATAAATATTGACAAAGACATTATGTAAATCGCTGTCCTCTTTCATAACCTTCATTGAAACCTTGCCATCACCGTTTACAACTCCGTTATTTTCTTCTATTGTAAACGCGTCATCGCATTTAACATCTATTCTTAAATTCCTTTTCTGTTTATCTGCAACTTTAATATTGAAAGTATTTCCCTTTACAACCTCATGAGGATATTCCGTTGTAATATCAGTATCCGCCTTTGAAAAAGCCGTAAACTTTCCCTGGATATAATATTGGTCATCATTCAAATCAAATTGATAAATTCCGTTTTGACTTCTGAATGTATCTACAATATTTCCATATAAGTCAATCACTGTAACCTCTGTCGCTCCAAGATTAAGCGAAACATTATCCTCCCGACTACTCCATATCGCAATGGTTTGCTCGTTGCTGTCCCTGTCCGTAAAGCGGTGCGCGGAAGTATCTTCATTAAAATAAACACTGTCCACATAATCGGAATTTCCAATCAGCTTATTCATTGCCGCCACTGCTATTAACGCAGGCTTTGCCGCCAAAGGAGTTCTGACGTTATACTCGGAGCGTACTATTCCGAAATGATGCTCAGGGTTGCCGGGCTGAACACCTTTCTCCTCAAAACCATACATGAATATTCTTTTACCAAAGTCATTTGCACGACAGGTCATATACATTCTTGTCTGATATTTTCCCTGCTGCTCATCTGTATATTGAAGCATATCTGTCCGTTCTTCCGTCTTATGTGTGGGCCATCCCATTTCCGTAAGCCATATTTCTTTAGGCTCACCGTATTGTTTCATTAAGTCCTTAACTTCAAGTACCCATTTTGCCCATTCTTGGTCGTCAAAACGCTGTTCCTTATATACATAGTACGGATGTACTGAAACCACGTCCATATATTCATATCCGCCTGCGTCAAATACCTTTTTCATAAAATCAATATCCACTCCTGCGCAGTCTATTCCTATCACGGGAATGTCAGGATTAACCTTCTTTATTTCCTGATAACAAGCCTTGAGCATTTTTACATAATGCTCTGCATCAAGCATATTAGGGTTAAACGGAGCAATGTTATATTCATTCCATATCTCTATCGCCTTAATTTTCCCTTTATACTGTTCTGCCAAAAATGCCGCATATTTGGCATATGCTTTTATTCCCTCGTCAGTTTGCGGTACAGACCTATACTCATCATACAAAGGATTGCCGTAGCAGGCAATAAACAGAGGATATACTCCGGCATTATACATAGCGTTTACATTTTCATCGTGCATATCTGATTTCTTATAATCGCCTTTTGCCCTTTCAACTACATCCCAGCCGTACTCATCGCGCCATGCACCCATACCTGCGGCGGTAATAAGCTCCATTGACTTATACACATCATGTCCCCACGAAGTATGACCTGCCGTTCCGAGAGTTTCATTCAACTTTTCGCCCTCTTTGAATTTATCCATAACGGAAAAGTCCTGCTGTTTTTCATATGTAACAGGCAATTCATTCGGACCTGTTGTTGTAACTTTCAGATTTAATACATACACTCCGTTTTTCGATGTCTTTATTGTAAGTTTTTCATCTGTTTTCTCTTTGCCCTTTACGGATTTTTTAAGTTCCCCCGTTTCAACAGCATTTCCATAAATATCCGTCACTGTATATTCGACCAGTGTTTCCTGCTGTGCGGCTGTGTTGTTTTCCATATTAAGATTAAATACCTTTTCATCTGCGGTATCAAATATATTACCCGTATGTTCGGTTGACGCAATAACATTAACCTCGTGTTCGTAATATCCCTGACTCACTCTTATTCCTCCTAAAATAACATCTTCGTTTGTCATTCCCATGACCTCCGACCATTCCCCGATTCTGAAATCCCATGCTCCTCCGGTAGCCCAAAAGCCATTTGCAAATTCAGCGTCGTAAAGATAAAAGGTATGTGTTTTCCATTCGCCCGTATCTTCAAGCTGTACTATTTCGCCGTCCGTAAAATTCCCCGTTAATCCGTCGTAGGTTATTGTAAATTTTCCATGTCCCTCATCGAAATAGTCTACTTCTACGCCTACCCTTGCATCTTTCGGTTCATAAAGCATCTTATTATTTACATCAACGTAGACAAAAAGCGTTTTTGAACCCTCCTTATTGAGCTTTAGACACTCTCTGCCATCCCTCACAAGCCTTGTTCCGTAATCTCCAACATCGCCCCATCCTATCCGCTGGATGTTTTTCATCCCGAAAGAATTACCCAATGTAAGCTCTGCAATAGGATATTCCCCGTTGTGACCTGACGCATATGCGGCAGGAGCTATAAAGCTCAAAGAACAAAACAGCGTCATTACAACTGATGCTATTTTTTGGCAATTTCTTTTTTTAATGTAACTCATTTTTTTACACATTTAGACTATAACCTCCTATCTTTTTTTGCATTTTCACAAATTTTCCAATCATTTTTATATATAAAATTATCATTTTATATAATGTTTCTATTGTTTATTATACCATGTCATGATATAATAAGGAATACAAAACAGCGTCATAATCACGCAAAAGCGTACAAAATAGTGTCAATAATAACTTTGAATGTTGACTTTATTTAAAATTATCAATATAGTGATAATTACCTAATTATAAGGGAGTAAGAAAAATGATAGAGCAAATTATAAAATCTGATAAAGCACACCCAATCAATTTGTATAAAGAACTTCTGTATCCTTATCTTGATGATGAACAAGAGGTTTTCTCTCCTTTATTGGTTGGAATTACCAATTCTAATCCTAAATATAAAATAACCCGTCCTCCTATACATCGTGATTTCAGTATTGAATATGTGTATGAGGGAAAAGGCATTATCAAACACGGTGATGACGTGTTTGAAGCAAAAGCGCATGATGCGTTTATTCTGCACCCAAATACAGCACACAATTATTATTCCGACCCTGAACAGCCGTGGAAAAAAATATGGCTTATGGCAACGGGACCTTTGATTGCAGATTTGCTTTCCGTATATGATTTGAGTAACACTGTTCTTATTCCAAATTATCATAACGCAGTATATTTTGAAAAAATCTTTGAAACCATACGGGATGACCCCTTTGCGGACAGAACAAAAATTGCTTTTATATTGCATAAGCTTTTTGCTCAAATGTCAGATTTCATCAATAAAGATACTTCACCTGCGCCAAGCAGCGACGCTCTGCTGCTAAAAAAATTTATTGACGCAAATCTATACCGTAAAATATCCCGTGATGAATTGGTTGCACATATTCATTCGTCGCCATCCACAGTAACACGGATATTCAAAAAGAATTACAATCAAACACCGTTTGACTATGTATTGAACAGCAAAATTGAGCTTGCCAAAACCTATCTTTTAAATAGCTCATATACCATTGATGACATTGCATCTCTTTTAGGGTTTAACAACCGTTCACATTTATCAAGCACTTTCAAAAAAAGGACGGGTATGACTCCTCAGGAATTTCGTCATCAAAACACTACCATATAAATTAAGGAGAATACTGATATGCTTTATAAACAAAATCAATCCTATGAGCTTGACGAAAAGCTCTTTAAAAATCCTACAAGCGAATATCGCGCAGCACCATTTTGGGCATGGAACTGTAAGCTCAACAAAGATATTCTTAACGAGCAAATTGATATATTCAAAAAAATGGGCTTCGGCGGTTTTCATATGCACTCGCGGATAGGCATGTCCACACCGTATCTTAAAGACGAATTTATGGGGCTTATTAAATTCTGCACTCAAAAGGCAGAACAAGAAAATATGCTCGCATATCTTTATGACGAGGACAGATGGCCTTCAGGTTCCGCAGGCGGATATGTTACAAAAACTCATAAGTACCGTCAGCGTTACTTGATATTTTCACAAAACAACCGTGAGCATTTTTCTCTCGATGAAGCAATAAATAACAGTAAGGATTATCTCCTCGCGGTTTTTGACGTTGTTCTTAATGAAAAAGGTGAGCTTAAAAGCTATCAAACTATTTCAGAAAACGATACTGCCATAGGCACAAAATGGTACGCCTATGTGCATACGCACGATGAGTCCCCGTGGCATAATAACCAGACATATGTTGACACTTTAAATAAGGAAGCTATTGACGAGTTCATAAAAATCACTTATGAAGCGTATCAATCCGCTGTCGGTGACGAATTTGACAAAATAATTCCGTCAATATTTACCGATGAACCTCAATGTAAGCCGAAAATTCCTCTCAGCTTTGCCGATAGTACAGATAACGCGCATCTTCCATGGAGCTTTTCTTTACCAAAAGGATTTTCAGATAAGTACGGATACGATATTTGCGGGTATTTACCTGAGCTTATATGGAATTTGCCTGATAATAAAATATCAACAGCACGATACCATTTCCATGATTACATATGCGATACATTTACTGAGTGTTTTGCCGATAATTGCGGCGATTGGTGCAAAAATCATAATCTTCTGTTAGCAGGTCATGTTATGGGCGAAGAAACGCTCAATTCTCAAACAGTTTCTCTCGGCGAAGCTATGAGGTCATACCGTTCCTTTGGCATTCCCGGAATTGATATGCTATGTAATTGGCTTGAGCTTACAACTGCAAAGCAATGTCAGTCATCCGTTCATCAATATGGACGCGAAGCAATGTTAGCCGAGCTTTACGGGGTTACAAATTGGGATTTTGATTTCAGAGGTCATAAATTCCAAGGTGATTGGCTGGCGGCTCTCGGTGTTACTGTACGCGTACCTCATCTATCATGGGTATCTATGGCAGGCGAAGCTAAACGCGATTATCCGGCATCTATCAGCTATCAATCACCGTGGCATACAGAATACAGATATATTGAAGACCATTTTGCCCGATTAAACACCGCTCTCACACGAGGAAAACCTGTTGTTAAGCTCGCAGTTATTCATCCGATTGAAAGCTATTGGATAAATTTTGGACCATCCGAAAATACATTTGATGTAAGAGAACAAATTGATAAAAAATTCTCAGATATTACAAAATGGCTTTTATTCGGTACAATAGATTTTGATTTTATAAGCGAAGCTCTGCTGCCTTCTCAGCTTAAGAATGCAGATAAGACATTGTGCGTGGGCGAAATGGAGTACAATACGGTAATTGTTCCCGATTGTATTACATTAAGACGCTCTACTCTTGAAACACTCGAAAAATTTCAATCGTCAGGCGGCAAGGTCATTTTTGCGGGCAACTGTCCCAAATATATTGACGCTGTTGAATGTACAGACGCAGAAGTACTTTATTCAAAAAGTATTATTGTTCCCTATGACAAAATTTCTGTTCTGAATGCCGTTTCAGAAATCAGAACAATCTCTATAAAAAACAGCGACGGCTCACCCACGAACAACCTTGTATATAATATGCGCGAGGATAACAACTGTAAGTGGCTCTTTATAGCTCATGCGTCATTAGAAGAATATAAAAAGCATAATTACAGAGAAAATACTTCATCACAAAATATAAGAATATATATTGACGGCGAATATACTCCTACGCTCTATAACACTCTTGACGGCAGCATTTGCGTAATCGCTCATACACATCAAAACGGTCAAACAGTTATTGAGTATTCTTTATATACAAATGACAGTCTGTTATTCAGACTTGACAGCAATATCCGCGCTGTGTCTTTACTAAAAACAGATGATACTTGCAAGCCGTATAAAACCATCCGCTTTATGGATAAGTTATCCTATAAGCGTACTGAGCCAAATGTTCTGTTGATTGACCGTGCAGAATACGCCTTAAATGACGAGCCATTCAATCAGGAAGAAGAAATATTAAGGCTTGATAACGAATGCCGCAGAAAATGTGGTTTCCCATTAAAAGGCAAATCTTTAGCGCAGCCATGGGTTGTCAAAGATACTCCTGTTAAAAACTATCTTACACTTAAAATGACCGTAAACAGTGAAATAGAAATTCTCGGAGCAAAGCTCGCCATTGAAGATGCCGAAACGCTACAAATTCAATGGAATAATGAAACCGTAAGCAATATCCCTGACGGATGGTATGTTGATAAGGCAATTAAGACTGTACCATTGCCAAAAATCAATGTTGGTAAAAACACGCTTATTGTAAAAATCCCATTTGGTCAGCGTACAAACACGGAATGGTGCTACATTATAGGCGATTTTAACGTAAGAAATGAGGGTACAATATCAACTATTATTCCCACAACCGATAAAATCAGCTTCTCATCTCTTACAAATCAGGGTATGCCGTTCTACGGCGGCAATGTTATATATAAAACCGAAATAGAAACGCCTGATTGCTCATTAAAAATTCATGCTAATTACTATCGCGGCGCACTTATAAAAGTCCGCATTGACGGTGAAGATAGGGGCATAATAGCCTTTTCACCATATACCATTGATATTGATAATTTGTCAAAGGGCAAGCATACTGTTGAATTTGTATTGTACGGAACACGCATAAATACATTTGGCGGCATGCACAATGTATCACAGCAGGAATGGGTCGGTCCCGACTTTTGGCGAAGCACAGGCGATAATTGGTGCTATGAATATATTTTAAAGGATACGGGTATTCTCGCATCTCCTGTTATAGAGGTATTTGAAAAGCAATAATTACAATTTTATCAGTAATTCCAATATTAGATTTTAGCTTGTTTAAATGAGTATGAAACAGGCTAAAATCTTTTTACTATTATTTCTAAGCAAATAGAATCTATTGTCCGTATCCACATGATAAGTTATAATATCTGTTTTGTGTAAAAAAATATATATCTTCTTTCTAAATCACTCCCGCTTCTTTTACATAACGTAATGTAATCGTTTTATTATTACATAATTGTACATTACATAAAAATTAATGTCAAGTTATAATTACAATATTGATTACATAATTATAATTTGAGAGGTGTTTTCTATGGAAAAATTAGTAATTAAGTCAGATGTTGAAGCAATGAAATCAATAAACCGCACAATACGCATAAAGCCAGAGTGCTTTGATAAACTAATGGAACTTGCTGAAAAGCATAATATTTCATTTAATAAAGTTGTGTGTCAGTGCCTTGATTATGCACTGGAAAATATCGAAGAATAAAAACTTGTATATAAAAAAATCAAAATGCAGTCCAAATTGAACTGCATTGATTTTTATTATTCCACCGTGTTCTCCGAGGGGCATAAACGCCTTTGAACGACTTTCAATATTTCATCTTGTCTTGTTGCACCAATCCCTTTTATTGCGCTTATTTCGGCTTTTAGAGCCTCCATATCGACGTCGGGCTTTTCCGCGCTTTCCTTACCCATATTGTAAAACTCTTGAATAAGTGATTCTAATGCTTTGCGATTCATTCCCTTAATTTTACGATATAATGCCCTGTCAAGAAACTCAGCCATTGTCCTACCCTCCAAATCAATATTTTTTAGATGAGATGATTGTATCATAGTTTTATATTTTTGTAAAGCAAACAATGTTTTATACTTTTAATCGTTTGTTTTTACGTTAAGGGGGGACGAAACTGCTATACTTTTAACCGATTTACACTAAGGGTGTCGGGAGCACTTTAGCCTACTTTAAAATTTACTAAAAGTAGGCTGAAATTTTAATTCTAAATACGCAAAAACCGCAGTAAAACTGCGGTTTCGGCGTGTATCAAATTTATGGTACAAACGTGGCTCCTCCAGCTGGGCTCGAACCAGCGACATCATGATTAACAGTCGCAAAAATGACTTGATGTAGCTTTTATTATCTTTATGTGAATTGCAGTAATTTCGTATGGCTATGCCGTTTTTCGACATCATCATTTATTTGTTTCTAATATTCAACATAATTACAAATTCGTTAGAAAACACATTTTGTTAGAAAAGTGTTAGAAAATTCGTCAGCATATTTTATTAAAATTTAAAGTTATGGAGGATTTAGAAATGAAATCATTATTTGAACAAAACGGAGGAACTTATATAAAGGTTGGAGATTATTATATCCCTAACTTAACTGTTCCAAAATGTAAACCTATCGGCAAATATGGTATGCGGTGCAGAACCTATCTAAAAAGTAATCGCAAAGCATTTTATAACACACTTTTTATAAGCGGCAAGCTGAACGATTATCTTTGCACTATTGACACACAAGCAAACGAATTAAAGGAAACGCTATTACCCAAATATATAAAGCGATACGGTGTTACAGAAAAACTCAAATCAGAAAATCAAATGGAATGGGTTCAGCGTATGAACACAATCGTACATCAGATTGATGAAATCATACTTACGGATATAGTTTATGGAGGGAATGAATAATGAAAAAGTTTATAGCAATTATATTATCAATAATCATAATGACAAGCACTACGGCATTTGCCACAGAAATACCAAGAGAGAGTACACCGTTAAATGTAACGGAAGAACAGATTTGTATCGTTGAAAATCTTATAGGTGATATTCTTGACGAGGTACAGAACGGCAATCTCGGATATACATTAGCGGCGGGGTATGCAAATACAAGAATACGCAAAGCGGTAATTGCAGACGAAACTAACGGACACGGCTATGGTATATTATCACCTATTGCACAAAATGCAATCCGAGGAATACGAGATAAAATGCTCCGTCCAGAAACTTATAATCAATACGAGGAATATTTAAAAAATCTTACTTGCCGATATTCTTATTGATGTTAAAAACGGTATGAATTTAGATGACGCAAGAGAAGCAGCGTATGTAAAAATTTATCAATCGGTAAATCCATCATACTCCCCACGCGAAATTGGTACGGATTTTTGTTATATAGATGTTCCCGCTGTTGACGCGGCAATGTTCACCGTTGCAAGAAAACTGATTTTAGAAAATAGACCATAAAATTCAAGGCTTACCGTTAATCGACGGTAAGCCTGTTTTGTTCCATGCAATAATGAAATAGATGTTCACATTTTGTAGAGATTTTAGAGTTTAAACCTCATAAAGACTATGTTTGCGAACCTTAAAAAGCACTAACACGAGTATATCCATATAATTATATGAAAAAGTAATTTTTCTACTAATTCTGTACAAAGAAGATTTTCACTTTCTATACGTGAATAGAAAGCTTCTGCTACATTGTTTAAAATAGCCATTATCATTCATATTTAACAATTTGTCCAATATTGTTTTGTATCAGTAGATAAAATGCATATCTATATTATTGATAAGACTAAAAATCATAACTTGGGTCAAATTCAAATACCTGTCCAAAGCCTTGATATGCACGGTCTACCGCCTCAGTTAAATCGTTCATAATATTATGAATCTGTTTATCAAATATCCTCAAATCCATATTTCCTGTATGTACTATATAATCTCTTGTTTCCACGATTTCTGTTATGGAATCAAGTAATGTTTTTCTTCTCCTATGATACGGTCTTTTTAGCCAAGAAGTAATATCTATATTTGCATTCAATTTGCGAAAGTTTTCAGCAATGATATATGGTCTTTGAAATGACAAACTGTCAGCAAGAATCATTTCTAAGAATTCTTCTTTTTTAATTACTTTTAAATATTCAGCCGGAGATATTCTGCAATTTTTTAATGCATTATCAGGTATATTATATGAATATTTTAATATAGAAATATATGAGTTGCGAAAATATGATTCCCAGCATCCTATCAGATAAGGAATAATCATATTGTTTGATAACACTCTGGGATTCATCTCATCAAGCCAATATATCCCTGTAGATTCATTGCGAGCAACATCTCCTGTCATACTTCTAGATTGCAAATATATTTTTGGCTTAGCTATTGCATTATTAAATATCCATCTATTAACATATAGTGAACAAGATATTTTAGATGGTTCAGGATAATATAATGGCATATACCGATTAACTCCTTCATCAGTATAAAAAGTTCCTCCAAATAAACTTTTTATAAGACTAATCGTTTTATTTTGCAATTTCAAATCCCAGTAACTACGCCCAACACGCGTACGAGTCTCAACTGATATACAATCTTCTTTTTTATAGATATATAATTCAACACCAACAAATGATATGTTGTTGTCATCTCCTATCCATACATATGATCCCACTTGATTATCTATTTTTATACGGTCTATTGATTTTTTGAATCCGAGCAATTCAACCACTTCAACAAGTCTTGTAAGCGGAGTTGCCGGTGGAAGTATATTTTCTGAACAATAACTCATTATTACTCACTTTCCTACTCAAATTGTACTCGCGAAAACAATTTGATTTTTATTTATGATAAAATTTTCATGGTTTTATCATTTCTATTCCTTGTACCGATATATTTTTCTTATTATCAAAAACTATAGCAACACTATGTTTAGCACGGGTAACTCCTACATAAAATTTCGATTTGCTTTGTGGCTTCAGTTCTTTGTCATGATCTAATATCCATTCTATCATTTTAGATGTGGGATAAATTAATACTCTCTCAAAAGTCAACCCTTTTGATTCACCAAGATTCATCGCCGGATATTCTGTATTTACAGTTGTTCTTCTTGTATCTCGTAATTGTATCGGATGATAAATGGCTAAATAAGAATCAACATCTGACGGTGATATAAAAAATACTCCATCGTGCCCTGTAGACTGATGCTCTATACATTCACAAGGTTTAAAGTCGCTATAAATAGAGTTGGCAAAGTCACATATCAATTTATTGTTTCTATAGGTTATGTTAAGTGTGTCATCATCTACCTCAACCGAGCAGTCCGAACATTCACATTTAATAAAATCTACTATGTTGCCTGCGGCATATTTTTTATATTTTGCTTCATCATGTGTATGGTAGGTTACTTGTCGCGGATCGCCAACTAACAAAATATTAGAATCCAAAGAAAACAACAATTTAATTATCTCTAAATCATAACCCGCCATATCCTGAATTTCGTCAATGAATATGTGAGAGTATATTTTCCCTATCCTTTTGATAACAAGTCCATCAGTAAGCTCATTTGCTTTTACAACGAATTTTGAAAGTTTATCAGAATATATGAGTTGTGATTTGCTAAAATAATGATTCTTTGGATCGTTTTCTCCAAAATACACGGGTTGTCTATTTTTACCCCAAAAACGAAAACCTGATTTCTCGTTTACCAACAACAATCCTTTGACTTTACCATTATAAATAACACTTTGATATGGTTTTACTCCGTGTTGTATTAAGAAGGAAAACCAAGTTTTGATTGTAACGTTTTCAGGTATACAACCATTTGATTCGTAAAACTTTTTCTTGATTTCTTGTTCATTTGCTTCTGTATAAGTAGTAATCAAGACTTTTGAGTCCGTAACCTTCAAAGCTTCTTTTACAAGATGGGTAGTCTTACCTGAACCTGCTGCAGCAATAATAAGTTTATTACTCATCGTCGATAGCCTCCAATATATATTCAGGGAATGTCAAATCCTCTCTTGTATCAAAAACAGCTAATGCAGTTTCTGTTTTATGATGCTTCATATATTTTTGCAAATCTTCGAGCGTATCAAAATCGGTATTCAGTATAGAGTTGAATAAAGTCAAATTATTACCGTTTGCTTTTAAAAGCTTAGGCTCAAGAGTATTATAATTATAAGGCTTACTACCAATAGTTAGTGTGCCGGTATCAACTACTTCGTCATAACAAATTTTAATATTATCTTTTTTGTTATCCTTAATATAATTTGCATACTTCTTTTCAATGGCATCTATATCACCATCATTGTCAGTAACTACTACAACCTTTTGATCTAATGCTGTTGCTAATTCTAAAAATCTCAAAAAAGAAGTGCCAACGGAAACTACATCAATTTGATCCTCAATAGGTAAACGATTATTATTTTTTGTCATATAGGCTTTTTGGACTACGAGTTCATCTGAATCACCCTCAACTAAAATCGCCTTTTTGCACAGTATCAGTCTTAATGTATCATATCCTGATATTTTCTTAAAAAAGTCAGCAGAAGGCAATTCTGTTACTCGCACAACTTTTTGATTATCAAGTAACAACAGATTTTCCAGACCTAACTTGTTAGCAACAAAGCTACTGTGGGTAGATATAATAATCTGTTTGTCTTCATATTTTTGTTCAATGGCTTTAATCAGTTGATTTAGTTTCGAAAAAGATAGATGACTTTCTGGTTCTTCAAGAAGAACAATTTGAGCGTGTTGAGCACTCTTATGAGTTAATGCCAATTCAGTCTTCATTACACACTGAGCACCTTTTCAAATATACCCAAAAGGCACGTCGTTAAGCTGAGTTACTAAACTATTTTCCCAAGCGTTCTTCGTCCCTAAATCTACAGTTAATGACACTGTACCGTCTACTATTGATGATTCCTCACTAATTCGAGTATTAATGGCCTTGATAGAGTCATCGTCAATAAATGTATCTTTCATCTTTCTATGCGCTTGTGAAACTGCCGTAACTTCTTCAGGAGAAAGCAAATCCTTTACTATTCTTGAAATATATACATCCGAACCATTTTGATAACGATAATTGGATGAATCAATCATTGCTGATTTAATAGGAATACTTCTAATGGTAACAGCTTGACGAGCAAAAGATGTCCAAGTAGCTTCATAATATTCAATCGGCAAACTCATCATATTCTTTTTTGCGATCAATGCATTATATTCATTACTGTATTTTTCATTAAAAGTAATTTCAAATTTTAATCCTTCAAAAGATGCGCGCTCAGAATTTTCGTTGCCTTCATATTCAGGGTCAATAGAACCACAAAAAAAGACTTCAATGCAAATTGAAGGCGGTGGACAAGCCGAGCCACTATTAACAGAATCAATATATGTATCAACAATTTCTTTATTGAATAAATATTGAGATAGTTCATTTCTGATGTTTCTTCCGCCATACAGACCTGTTAATGCTATATGTATTGCTTCTAAAATAGTAGATTTTCCAGTTTCATTGTTTCCAACTAGAATATTTAAACCTCTATTCAATTTTATTTCAAATGTGTCTTTGAAAATTTTAAAATTTGTAATTTTTACCTTATCAATCATAATGTTACTCCATATTTTAAGTGTTTCTTTTGTTACGCCTGTCCGTTTGATAAACTTAGAAATTTATATTTTTTTATCTTCAGAAAGTTTTTCTTTTAATTGATCAATAAAGAGCCTCTTTCTACGATATGCTTTTTTGCTTAAATCGTGTTTTTCATATTGGTCGCCTACATAAATTTGGATCTATATCATTCAATAAAGCTTAATTGTGTGCCCCCATCAATTATTAAATGATTTTCTTTATATGTTGGATACACCGTATTAAGAAATGTTTTTTCATCTTGCAATGCCTCTTCCAATAAACCTTGCTTATGCAAAGAAACATATATCGCTGCAGCTTCTGCCTGACAATTTATAGATTTTTGAGGATTAAAAGAAATATCAGTAAAAGCCGTATACTCTAATATCTGTTCTGCTAAATCTGAATGTAAAGACAATGTATTTATATATAGCCAATTATAAAAATATGTCTTTGGTTCTGTAGTAAACCGCCTGTTATTAAGCTCAAAAGCAACTATCCTACCACTGTTTTTTAAACGTTCATCTTTTTTTGCAATTTTAGACGGTACATAAAGTAACTCTTTATAAGGCCCTCCTCTTTCAAACACTTTGCTAGCTTGAAAAGCAGATTCGACAGAAAATTCCTTACCTTGCTTTGTCTTTATGATAAGATTAAACGCACTTAACTGAACTCCTAATTCATTTTCTGATTTAGTAGATATTTCAAGGATTCTTTTATCAGGATTTTTTAATCTAAACGCCTGATGTAAACTGTTTATGCTTTTTTGTTTTTGTTTATCAGAAAGTCCCCTAAAAAATTCAAATTCTGTGTTTTCGCGAATACAATATTCACTATTAAGAGATACAACAAATACTGGTCTAATTGCCATATTTAATCCTCCTGATTTTTCCAATGACTCCAATCTTCACGATAACTAAAAACACAACTATTCGCTTCACATTTAATATCATTGGGAATAGTATTTTTATATTTATGTAATATTTTAGTGTCTTGAAAATACACTGCTTGTATATATTCAACGGGAACATTTCCAAATACAAGAACTTCTGCTTGTGGGTTGGTGGGATAAGATTTAGGTATATTTAAATCTTTTCTTTTAGGATAACCATTTCTATCTTCAAATAATCCTAAAAATGCATTTTCACCCATTCTTTGCTCAATAGGAGTATTATATATACTAGCATCTCCTGCATTAGTCCAACAATATGCACAATCAAAATCACATAATATTTGGGTGTCTAATTTTAATACTGCCCAATCTATAGTGGGGTCTTCTTGTCTTAAACTATAGAACATTTTGTAGTTTGGAAACGCTATTGACGTACAAATAGCATTTTTACATTTGTCATATCTGTACTCGTCATTGAAATAACTATCAATATTTTGTTCCTCTAAATCTTTTCTTGGCAGAAGCCCATGCTGAAATATATTTAATAAATTGTTAGCTTGCGTGAAATGATAAAGAGTATCTATATTTTTATCTTTTAAAAGTTCTTTCATAATAATTTCTCCATAGTATTATAACATATTTCTTTTGTATTGTCTATTGATATACTTAATATTATCACATTTTTATCGGCCTATTTCTTGCACCTCCATCAACGGTTTCATCTCTTTATTCCAGACAAACACTTTAATCTCGCAATCTTTTAGCGGTTCATACACTTCAAACAATGCCGACATCTTTACAACAGTAGGCATTTTAACGCGCATAAGCCTTCCGTCACGGTAATACGCAATATAAAGAGCAATATCCTCCTGTTTTGGCGGAGTTGCCTTTTCAAATATAATATTTGCCAAAACTGTGCCGTTTTGCAGCCTTTCAAACTCTACTCTGTCCCTCAGCTCTGCTGTCGGTGTTGGCGTCGGACTTGGCGTCGGCGTCGGCGTCGGGGTTGGACTTGGTGTCGGACTCGGTGTCGGCGTGGGGGTCGGACTTGGGGTCGGCGTCGGGCTCGGACTCGGACTTGGGATCGGCGTCGGCGTGGGGGTCGGTGTCGGTGTTGGTGTCGGGCTCAGCGTGGGGGTCGGTGTCGGTGTTGGCGTCGGTGTCGGGCTCGGTGTTGGTGTTGGACTTGGTGTCGGGCTCGGTGTTGGCGCAAGCACTGTTACTGTTCTAACCACTTCTTCAGCAACATTTCCAGCGTGATCTGTTGCATTATATGTTACCGTAGATGTCCCTGCTTTGCTTGTATCAACCGTACCGCTTATTTTTAGTTTACTTTCTATTTCGGGGTCAAGATTATCGCTTATTTCCGCACCCTGCTCTATATATTCTTCTCCATATTTAAGCGTAATCACACCATCGCCGTTCAGCGTGATTTCAGGCGGTGTATTATCTACATAAATGACTTCCGAGGTCGCTGACGGAGCATATTTCCTTGCTCCCAAACTTCCTGTATTCCACGCGCTACGCTCTTTTATTGTCACTCTTATTGTTCCTTCACCTTTTATATTTTTTACATATACAGGAACCTCTGTATCACCCTCATAAAATATTTTTGATGATTCTGTTGCGGTTGCTGTTCCCGTTGTATCAAACTGAATATAGTTTCCAATATCATAAAAATCTCCAAAATATGAATTTGTATCAAAATCACCTATTGTTTCAGCATTTTCATATGTCACAGTAAATTCCACTTGTTTTCCACCGCTCTTTACCGCTTTCTTTGACGGCGGAGAAATAGTTATGCTCGGAGCAGGACTTAAATCAGGATTTTTAAATCCTGCCTGAATAGTCGCTTTTTCATCGTCCATACTAAGCACTTTCATATATGCTCCTGTATAGACATCATTATAAAAGTCGCTTGACGGTGTTGTTTCCGATGACCATTCGTCTCCCGTGATATATATATCGTTTTTTGTATAAGCAGTCAATCCATAATAATCTACAGATGTTCCATCTTTAAAAACAGGTTTTATATAGTCTTTAGACAGCATTCCAGCGTTTCCATAAGGCATTTTTTCAATATCTATATGCCATATGACAATTCCAGAGTTTACATTATAGCCATCATCTTGTGTTCTGTATTCCATCATATATAATTCACTAAATGGCAGCCTGTTTAAGTCAGGTATAAACATTATGCTTCTTGTTTTATTTGTTTGATTTTCGTTATATACATCTGAAGCACACAACTCTATTGTATGAGTTTTATCTTCATATGGAAAGATTATCGGTTCTTCCCAGTCTAAAAGATACTTATAATATACATTGATATAATTCCCCAATGTTAATGTCATTAAGTCATTACAGCCATAAGGAAGAACACATCTTGTAGTTATACCGCTTTCATAGTAATTATCGGAAAGCCCCATAAGATGACCAATTTCGTGAGCGGCTCCTATTGCAGTATTCTTATCTAATAAAGAATAGGAGCTTAGTTTTATATTATCATATATTTCTTTTCTATTTCCTGTATATATACCTCCTCTAAGACTCGCTGCTGTTATCACCTGAAGACAGTCAATATATCCATCACCATTAGAATCATATTCAGATAAATCTCCTATGATATTTTCATAGGATTGTACAGCCTTTATAATCTCTTGTGGCAATAAATATGTCCCATTATCATTAAATTTATAATAATAATTCCAATCCTCAGAAGCAGAATAAACAGGTAAAACAGTGCCAGACAATCGTAATTTGTTAAATGAAACTTTTTTATAGAAACTGCTCACAGATAAGTCTTTGTGAATCAAAGTGCTATCTGTTATGTCTTGCGCTGAAAATATTACATCTTGAAGCTTCTCGTGCGGGTCATTTTCAAATTTATAATCTTTAAATTCGATTGGTAATACGAGCATTTTGACATCACCGGTAGATGGCATTAAATCAGCATATGGCTGTCCAATGCCTATTTGAAAAAGTTGAACCTCATCGCTCCAGATATTATCATTAACTTTCATTTCAGGGAACTTTTTTTTCACTAATTCATTATGTAATTCCTGCACTAATTTATTACTGCTTTCACAACAAGATAAGTTATTTCCGTCTGCATTGACAACACTACAGAAGATCAAACAGTATAATATTATAATGAAATTAAGTAATAAGAAAATTTTTTTATTCATATAATCAATCATGCTCCCTTTTCAATAAAGTTAAATTACGAAAACAAAGGGGAACAAATATTCTCCTTTGTTTTCTTTTCCCTTTAGTTTTCTTCCACTTCATCAAAAATCGATATGATTTCTGTTGTTATGCTTCCATCTTCATGTAATAGTTCTACTTCATATTTTCTCTCAATGTATCCTTCTATTTCTTCTGTTTGCGCTATTACTTGCTTTATGCCTCGTCTCAAAGGCGAGAATGGAACTGCTCCTGTAACCTGTTTCGCTGAAAGAATCGTAGTAGTTGGATCTACAACATTTATCAATGCTGAGGGAGTTCTGTTATTTGGATTTGTGACATATACAGGTAACGGGTCTGGGAATGTACCCTTTATCGGCTGATTTCCTATTTTATCCTTGTCATATTTGCTTCCGTCCCATGACGCTACAGGAACTTCGCCCTGCTTTGTTACTGTATCCGTATAATTTACCATTACTTTATTAGGCATTTCAATTTCTTCGAACGGAGTTCCTGCCACTACTCCGTTTACTTTTGATACTACCGCTGTTTTAATAGTATATTTTGAAGGTCTTACAGAAATTACAAGTTGTTTGTTGTAAGGGTTTTCTATCCCTTCCGGCAGATTTAAGTTTGCAATCAACTCAAATTCTTCCTCTGACATTGCGTCATAATGTCCGTTGTCTTCTTCTCTTAGAGTGAAAGTTACATCCTGAGTTGATGTTACGCCTTTTAGATTTTCAAGCGTAATTGTCGCCGTATGGCTTTCGATAAGCTTGTCAATATCATCTATGCTTGAACCTAAGTTTATTTTCTTTGTACCCGTTTCGGGTATTCTTGCAGGGGATATATCTGTTATCTTATATACCTTTGGCAATACAAGCGTAATCGTTAGCTGCGGAATATCAATATCATCATAATGATTTATATATGGAGGAACGTCACATAATGTACCTGTCAAATTAAATTCTACAGGATGATCCTCCGTTAAATCCTCAGGATCAGGATTATATTCCTCACCTGTACCCCAATCTACGCCGATTTTCCTTCTCTGTCCGTTTGATAGTTTCACATATGTATCAGGAATATCAATATCGTCAAATTCGGTATAATAATCTACTATTACGCTTACAGGCTCTATTCCCTCAATCTCTACTGCACATGTGAAAACAGTAAATTCGTACATCTCATTATTCGGATTTGATATGTTTTCAGGTAACACAAGCGTTCCGTACAGATAATCAAAATACTCTTCTTCCGATACATAGTCAGGATTATTTTCTTCCTCTAATGTAAAATCAAGTTCATAGTCTGTTGTAAACTCTATTTCTTCCGTAACGCTTTCAAGCTGTACCTTAACTTTATCAACAGGCAGTTTTGAGCGAAGCTCTGAAAGTGTAAAACCTGCATACAGAGTATTTCCGTCCTTATCTGTCTCAAAATAATCTTCATCTGGTGTTACTGCTGTTATTTTATAACTAACAGGCAGAACATGCACTATTAATGTCGCTATTTTTTCTTCCTCCGGCTGTATTACTCCTTCAGGAAGGTTAACAAGTTCTCCTGTAATAATCTGGTCACCTGCAATACCTCTTTCATATGTGTCAGAGTGCCAATCAACATCAACCTCTGCTGTCATTCCGTTTTCGAGATTAACAGTTACCTTCTGCGGAAGATTTTCTATTGTATCAAACGCTGCGCACTGATAAGCGTTTACGTGCTTTTCCGGCACTGACACAATCACTGATGACACAACATTTACTTCTACCTCTACACAAGGCGGCACAGTAGTCTCATCTAAGAAATTATCGTAAAACCTTCCTATAAGTGTCTGTTTCCCTAATTGGTTGGGATTATATAATGTATTTTCCGTGTATTCATCGCTAAATGTAAAGCCAGTATAAATATATAATTCATCACCGGTTTCCGCGTTCATAACATCCACATCAATAATTTTCGGCTCTATTTTTTTGAAGATTTCATCCTTTGTTGTTCCGGCAAGCACATCTATTGAGATTGTTTGAGGATTTGAATCAATAATCCAATACTCTGCGGGCATAACAGTTATATCAAGCCTTGCAGTGAGCCCATTTGGATTTCCAATTCCGTTTTTAAGCACAACTTCGCCGTAAATAGTTTGTTCTCCTGTCTGATGCGGATTATATGAATCTATATCCCATATAACATCAAGCTCTACTGTTTCTCCATTGTCAAGCTCTGCTTCTACTGTTTCAGGAACAGGTACAGTGACAGGTTCACCGAGAGAATGTCCCAAACCTTCTTTTTCAAGCGGTACACTTTGGTCGGCTGTGATTGGAATTGGTGGGATATCTTCAATTGTTTGAGGAATGCGTGGTTGTACATTTACTTTGACTTCTGCTTTTTTACCCAGCGGATTTATTATTCCGTCCGTAAGTTCAAGAGTGCCGTATATGGTGTATTCGCCCGGAACATCTGATATGTATTCAGATTTGTCCCATGAGGTGATTGGTAAATCATCATATCCACCATTATCAAAATACACCCTTGCCTGCGTCGGTAACATCGCGTCAAGCTCCTCCGCAGGTGTGCCGTATGGGACTTCGATTGACGATGGATTAGTAGATACAGAGATAATTGACACCTCAAAACAAAATCCATCATATTTAAGAAACAACGGGGTATTATTTGTTATATTGCTACAATCTCCTAATTGTCCCTTGTCATTATATCCTATCGTCCAAACCCTTCCATCTTGGGTAAGGATCAATTCATGATTACTGCCTCCTGATATTGATTGAATATTATTAGATTTAATGGATAATAGCGAAGTCGCCTCTACTGGTTGTAAGCCTTTTGATATATAACCATAGCGATCTCCCCATGACCAAACCGTTCCATCCTCAGCTATAACATAAAACTTATTGTCACTAGATGCAATATGTTTTATTTTAGGGATCCCAGTTACCTGTCTTGGAGTTGCATTATCCTCTGTTGTACCATCACCTAAATCCCCATAATAATTATATCCCCAGGTCCACACTGTTCCATCTTCTCTAAGCACCATATTTGTAGAACCTAAAGTTTCTATTTCTTTTATGTTTGCTAAAGATGATATTTGAATTACTTCGTTATTACTAGATTTCCCATCACACGAATCACTCAATTGACCTCGTGTATTTGATCCGCAAGCAAACACATTACCATCTTCAGATAAAGCTATCCAATGATCAGAGCCAGCAGAGATTTCTCTTATATTATCAAGTTCATCAATTTTAACAGGTGTATACGCGCCATTTCCCCATTTGAGTAGTGTGCCATCTTCTTGTAACGCTAAAACAAAATACTGTCCAACTGATATACTCTTGACATTAGTAAGATACCCTATGCCATTTTCTCCTTTTACCTGTTTGGGGATATAGCTATCTGAACTAGTTGTTTCTCCATTTCCTAGCCTACCACTACTATTACTTCCCCACATCCACACTGTTCCATCTTCTTTTAAAGCTATGCTATTTGAGTAATACGCCCCAATATCTTTTACATCTGATAAAGGTTCATTTTGAGAAAAGTTTACTAATACCTGCTGAGGTGTTGCAGAATCAAATAAATAGTTTACCCCTAATTCCCCAAAGTAATTTCTACCCCAACTCCATACGGTTCCATCTTCTTTTAAAGCTAAATTATGTTCAGTTCCTGAGGCTATTTTTTTTATGCCATCAATGCTAGATACTAAATATGGTTGCTCTGCCTCTGCTATTTTACCATCGCATAATTGTCCATAATCATTTGCTCCCCATATTAATATCGTTCCATTTGTTTTTATTACAATAATATTTTGACTTCCCATACATACTGATAATACATTTTGTAAATACTCATTTTTATATACATCTTCCATTTGTATGGGTGTTTTTTGTATAGTATAGCTACCTGCCCAATTATGTTTGTGTCCAAAACCCAATCCACCCCAAATCCACATGGTTCCATCGGCTTTTAAAACAATGTTTCTAGATGGACCTGCAAATATCTCAGAAATATCTGTAAAATAAGGTATCTGCACTGGTGTATAAATTTTTTCAGCGGTAAGTACATTAGTAAGTTGTTGTTGATAATTAGATCCCCAACCCCATAATTGTCCATCGTTCGATAGGGCAAGTGCGTGAGATCCACCCATGGCAATGGACTTTATGTTTGTTAAGCCTGGTATTTGCTTTGGAGTGACATAATCACTACTATAAGAATATGCGCGCCCTAGCACTCCAGAGTCACTTGAACCCCATGTCCATACGGTTCCATCGGCTTTTAACGCTATACTATTATATAAACTTGTATCTATATCTATTATATTTGTCAAATTCATTACTTGTCTAGTACTAGAGCCACTACTAGTACCTAATTGTTTATATACATTCGATCCCCACGCAAATACATTTCCGTCTTCTCTCAATGCCAAGGCATGGTTATAGTTGCATGATATCTTTTTTATCTCGGACAGAAAGGTCACTTGTGTAGGTATTAGGATATCTCCACTACCACTAGTTCCTAATTGACCATTAGTGTTACCACCCCATGTCCATACGGTTCCATCTGTCTTTAGAATCATGCTACTTATAGAACCCGCTGTAACACTCTTAACATTTGTCAGACCGATTACCTGTACCGGATAATTTTTTGATACAAGGGTTCCATCTCCTAATTGTCCATGAGTATTACGACCCCATGTCCATACGGTTCCGTCTGCCTTTAGCACTAAGTTATGTCCACCACCTGTTGCAGCCTGTATATTTTCTGAATTGGCAAATAACTTCCAATTTTCGTCTGGGCTTTTTTCTTTCCATCTGTCAAAATCATCTTCTGCATTTATGTACGTTGTTTCCTGTGGTGCTATTCCATATACTATATTTGCAAAATCAACAATATTTTTATCATTTACCTTATTTTCAAGTGTTGAAACTTTATCCGCACTTGATTTAAGCATAAATTTTAATTCTTTAATATTTGCCCCATTTGCAACGGCTAATGCTGCTGCACCCGTAATATATCCTGCTGACATTGATGTGCCGTTCATATTGCCGTATTCATTATTCGGAATAGTGCTGTAAACATCTCGTCCCCATGCAGCTATATCAACACTTTCTCCATAGTTGGAGAAATAACTCATTCCTCCGTCCTGATTAACAGAAGCCACACTAATGATATTATCTAAACCATAGCTTGCAGGATAAACAGGGGTTTCATCTAAATTCATTCTGTTGTTACCTGCCGCAGCAACGAAAAACATATTTGAATTTTCCATTGCTTCTTTTAAAGCAGGGTTTTCTGAGCTATTACCCCAAGAACAGTTGACTATATCCGCTCCTTTTTCTTCTGCATATTCAATAGCTTTTATAATATCACTTGTATATGCTTTACCGTTTTCAAAAACTTTGAGTGGTATTATCTTTGAATTTGGAGCAACTTGTGATATAATTCCTGCAACATGTGTTCCGTGCATTGAGTCAGATGATGTTTCTGCTGAATATGTTAATTCAGTATTGTTAAAGAAATCCCATCCAGTCACCATATTATCCTGCAATGCTGAATGTGTTATATCTACACCTGTATCAATGAGAGCAACTGTAACGCCTTCGCCTGTGGAAATATTATTAGCCTGTGACATGTTTCCATTTTTATCTGTTACAGCTTTTACAATTTCAGTTGTATCAACATTTGATATTTCCATCTCTACATCGGGTTGAATATATTCTATTGCATCACCCATGGCATCCTCAATCTGCGAAATAAATTGCTCTTTGTTGATACTGTCCTCTAATTCAATAACTTCATATTGAGGACTTGCTACAACTATTGCATTTGTGGAAACAGTTGGTGCAAAAACTGATTTCACTTTATTTGACTTCTGCTCGGATTTTAATTTTTCAAGGGCATATTCACTTAAAGCAGTTTCTAATTCTGCCAGTTCTTTATCCTTCTCTTTTTTTAATTCTTGGAAAGTTTGCTTTGCTAAAGCTTTTAAATATTTTTTATCTTTCTGACTATTATTTTTATATTTTATAATAAAACGTTTGCTTTCATCTTTTTCGCGTTCTATGATTTTTTCTTCGTAGAAAAAATCATCAGTATAATTAACTGAATCTTCTACAATTTCATATTTTGCAGATGAATTATTCGCTGATTTTTCTGATGTTTCTGCGTGTCCGACAACAGGAATCAAACCTATTGTCATAAAAATAGTAGTTAAAAAAATGCTAACTATCTTTTTCATGTTATTCTCCTTATCTTTACGATGTGTGTATTTCTCTCTAGTGAAATTTGTAGTTCTATTGTTTACAATAATTTTTCTTACCTTGTAAAACATAGCAGGTGTTTATACTATACTTTATCTTAAGTTTCGTTTCTTGGTATAAACTAAAAGTTTAATTTTGCCTAAAATGGTAAAAATCATAACTGTAATAATGCTGATAGCTACTACAGTTGTTAATTCTTCATTGAAAAATATGCTTATAATGTAAACCCCTAATATCAGGACAATATTTATTCTTGCACGTTTTCTAAAGACATATTTTTCACACTCATCTAAAGGTTTATTTATCGCTTCTACCGGTGATAAAATCCAGAGTATGATCCCTGATAATATAACTATAGCCGACATTTCATATATTTTGAACGGTATAAACATTATAGCAGCTATAATCATAAAATATAGAATACACGATGATATATAGCAATATACGGCTGACTCAAAATGAAATCCTCCTGTATATTTTCGTATAACTTTATAAACAATACAAAAGACGGTGCATTCCCATAATCTGCCTGTAATAAGACCTATTAAAATCATTGACAGAATATTAACAGATACATTAAAAAACATATTCAGACCATATAGATATTCCTCTTTTTGTTCTGCTTTAATATTGCCATTCTGAATTACGTTCAAAACCACTTTTTCGCATAATGGTTGAAACATCTCTATAATTAAAATTTACGATAGTTTTTAAGGTTTGCGGGAGGTTCTGGCTGACCCTGTATCCAACATGCCGTTGCGTTTGCGCTGATCAGCGTCATTGCCATTGCGCAAGCAGGTAAAATCCTCATAAACATTCTTTTACTCTTTAAGAATATTGTGTTTGTTTTCTTATTTTTCATAAAAAAGCTCCTTCCTGCGTATAAGTATAAACACCTTTTATATTTATGTAATATGATTATATAAATTAGAAATTTCTTTGTCAATAAAACAAGAAAAAGTGGTAGCGCTTTCAAGAAAAAGTGGTAAAATATAAAAAAATAAGGTCATTTTTTGACCTTATCATCTTAATTATAATTAATAAATTAATGGTATCATAATCATAGCCGAAAAAATTCTTCTTTCGTCATTATATTCTAATCTTAAATCTCCATTATAGTTTTTTAGAGTTTTAACAATGCTTTTTAAGCCTATTCCATGCTCTTGGTCGGAAGTCTTTGTTGTCTTATAAAAGCCGTTTTCTTGTATTGGCTTCATGTCACAGCTATTATCTATTTTAATGACTAAAAAAGAATTGTTCATTTTATAGAGAGTTATATTAATAAGTTTTTTCTCTGATTTTGCACTACTCTCTATCGCATTATTTAATAAATTAGAGAAAATAGACACAATATCAATATCTTCCATAAAGCCAAGGCTTACTTCTGCAATTTGTATTTTCAGCAAAATTCCTTTGTTAATACATACCTTTTGTTTTTCGGAAAGCATGATATTGAAAACCTTACTGCTGGTATAATTGATTACATTGACTGATTCATTACTTATTTCTATAGACTTTAAATATTTTAATGCGCTTTCGCTATCGCTGCCAATATATGCCTCTAATATTTTCAAATGCTCTCTAAAATCATGCCGCATTATCTTTGCTTGATCCAATTTGTCCTCAAGCATATTGCAATACATTAATTCCATATTATCCTTAAATTGCTGTTCTTGAAGCTCTCTTATTTCTTTCTGGTATATCAACGTTTTATCATACATCCAATATACAATTACATTTGATATGACTCCGAATATTGCTATTAAAGCAAACATAAGCCTTTGTTTTTCATTGATAATATCAAATATTGACATTATACCCGCACTAAATAAAATAGTAAATACCGGAATTACAAGCAGGCTTAAAAAACCGCTATAAATTTCATGTTTTGATTTGTCTTTTGAAACAAATTTAAAAATTACCGTACCAGTAAAATATATAAGTCTTGATAATACTCCATGAACTAATTTAGCTCCTAATGATTTTTCTGCCAAGCCATTTATTTCGCTGTTAATATCTGTAAACATCGCAGCAATTCCTTCTGAAATCATCATTATTGCTGTTAATATCAGCGACTGTATAACAGCATTCTTAAAGGTTGTTCTAAAACATAAATATATTATCGCAATGTTGACTGCTACAGACAAAAAAATATTTATCATCGGTATGTTATACAATGAAACGATATAAATAACCCCATATCCCAATAATGCACACATATTGGAAGTCAAATAATTTCTTCTGGACTTCATTGTCGAATTCGTGTAAAATATAAATATTATATATGACAAAGCAATTGCCACAAATAAGTTTATTCCGTTTGTCATTCTTTTTCTCCCCCTATAATAAACATTTGTTCCTTAAAAGCCATATACTGACGTCTTGACAGATGCACTTTATACTTGTTTGTCTTATATTTCAGATAGACCTCTGTTTTGGTATATTTCTCTACATAATCAAGATTAACACAATAGCTACCATGACATTTGCAAAAATTCTTCGATGTAAGTAATTCATTTATTTCCTTAAACGACTTTATAACAACATACTCATTTGAAACAGTAATAATTTTACAATGCTTACCCTGCGGTGTAATATATATAATATCTTTTAACATAATTTCAAGCTTTTGCTTATTGCTGCATATTTCAATCGTTATAGTTTTCATATGGTTAAGAAGCAGTTGGATGCTTTTTTGCAAACGATTTGCGTTAATTGGTTTAGACCAATACCTAAAAGCATATTTTCCTATAACTTCATCAATATACTCTTCATAATTTGTAGTAAATATAATCGCGCAATCTGGATCGGAAGCTTTAATATGTTTTGCTGCCCAAATGCCATTTTTTTGAGAATCTTTAAGCTCTATATCTAAGAATACTACGGCATATTTCTTTTTGCTTTTTAATAATCCATCAGCATTAGCAAATTCATCAATAATACACTTTAACTGCATTTCACTAAATACATCTCTTATGATGCCACTTGTTTGCTTCAATGACAAAATTTCATCATCACAGACTGCTATACGCATATTACCTTCCTCCGGCAAGACTTTATTCGTATTTCATTATACCTTACTTTTTTACAAAATGATATGTTTTGTTTTATTTTTCGTCAATATACCTAATTTCTAACAATACCATTTGTAAATAACATACAATGTCATCTCTCAATCTCACGCTTTCTCTGATATTGTGGTGTAGACTTCTGTTGTTTGCACCGCAACTGCGTTTGAATTGATTTTTTTGGTATCGGTTTTTCGTTCAGTGCTTTGCTGACATCTGTTTCAGCTTCTTTGAAAATATTATCATCATATTTGTTTCCGAATATATCTCGTAATTTTTGTATAACACCCTTGATACCGTCCTCACGAATTTTACTGCTTTCTTCCTGAACGGCGGATAGTTTTTCGGGCGATAGATTACCCTTTATCTCTCTATACTGTGTCTTTTCATTTTCGGAATACTCTGTCAGGGTATCATTTCGCTTTGATATATTGTTAAGTACAACATCATTCTTGTTCCGCTGTTCCTCAACTTGTGTCACATCATTTTCCGATTTACACCCCATATCACCAAGCAATATTGATTTACGGTTTTTAAGTTTTTTAAGGTCTGTTTCTAATTTTGCAATTTGCTCTGACAAGGCATTGTGCTTGAATATATGTATTGGCGGAAGTGTGGCTTTTTCTGTTTTCAACTTTGACAAACTTGAGTCTACTTTGTCAATAGCTTTTACAACCTTGTTGTATTCACGCAAACCAATATCAATAGCGCGATTATCGCGCTGAATTTCATCAGCAATATTTGAATTATGACGAATTTCATAAAATGCAGTTATCATATTGTTTCTGAAGTTCTCTAACTTTTCAGCAATTTTAGCGGCGGTATTTTCAACAGCTTCAGAAAGTCTATTGACTAATGCTTTTAATTCACGCAGCAGAGCATTATCTTTGCGGATTTGTCTATTAAGTTCACACCGTTCCGAAACACCGCTGCGCTGTTCTATAATCCGCGCGGCAACTCCCTCGTGGATTGTAGGCTGTTCATCAATGCCGCGCTCGGAAAGGCTGCGGCAGTCGATGCGCTCGGATATATTTTTCCGTTCCAATTCAAGGTTGGTAACATCTTCCCACGCTTTGCGCCACTGTAAAACTTGTTCTTCGCTGTTCCATTCGGCGCATATGGAATTTTGTCTGCCGTATCGTGTACTTTTGGGGTTTTTAGAAACACGCTCTAAATTCTGTGATTTTGCTTCAGAGGGTGTCATATATATTTTTTTCTTACCGACAAAATACTGATATTGTTTTTCCCAACCGTCAGCCTGTACGGTCTTAAATTCATCGGAAGTAAATCCGCGTTCTTCATCACCGCGCTTGCAAAGATATTCTTTCTGTGTTTTGGATTGCCACTTGCCTTTTTCATCAAGCGGGCGCACCGTCAGTAAAATATGCGCGTGTGGATTGTGTCCGTCTGTATTGTGTATATTTACATCAGCACACATCCCTTTATTAACACAATTTTCTGTGATGAATTTCTGTAAAATAGATTTCCATTCATCAAGCTGTAATTCAACCGGCAAGGCAACTATTAACTCTCTTGCCAGTCGGCTGTCTTTGCTGACAATTCTACTAACACTGATTGCATTTTATTTCCTAACTGCGTCAGCTCTATATTGAGCTTGCTATACTCCCTATTTTTCATTCGATAATGACTCAGTTTATGTTCTGTAATTTCATCAATTACCAGCGAAATTAATTTCTGTTCGATCATAATAAATATTTGCCTCCTACTATTTCACTATGATTATATAATTCCCCGAAAAATTTGTAAATAATTCTGGAAATAATGGTAGTATTCTATGGAAAAAGTGGTTATGTACATCTTCTATGTAAACACAAAACCGACACCATTAGCCTGATGTCGGTTTCATCTTTCAATTTTTTATCCGTTTACTGTTTTATAAACAATCTATCGTCATCTTTGTTACTCTATAATTGCTGTTCTTGATTCTGCATCCCATGTAACTTCAAAGCCCATTTCTTCAGAAAGGAAGCGGAGCGGAACCATTGTTTTGCCATTTATAAGACGAGCCGGAACATCCATGGTGACAGATGTTCTATTTACTTCTGCATTGGTATCGTCTATTGCAAAGGTAACTGCTGTATTATCAAGCGTTGCTGTTGCAGTCTGTGTTGCTTGATTCCACTCAACATCCGCGCCTATCTGCTCAAACAGGAACCGCATTGGCACAAGCGTGCTGCCATTCTCTATTATAGGTGGTGTTTCAAAACCAAGAATATTGTCTTTTAACACCACATATGGAGCATTTTTTATTTCATTAAGTTTGCTATATACTGTATCAGTAGGTATTGTCAGATAATATTTCAAATCCTCATAATTCAAAATAATTTTATCATCATACTCATAAACTTCACCTAAGATATTTACCTGATTTTCATTAAATGCCTCGGTTGCTTCCTCTGGAATATTTATCGGAACAAAATATACAAAATCGTTTGTCAAGTATATATTGCTTAAAAAATGTTTTCCCTGAACATTTCCTCCTACAAGAAACCAATCTCCAAGTTTGATTTGCGCATTATTGAGTTTATATTCTTCGTTGTTTTCATACGCAACATTTACAGGATTTTTTTCAAAAAGTGATATTTCATCATCAAGAATGCTTACACGGCTATTAGATATTGGAATATCTCCCTCGCACTTTTCCCAATTTATCATATCAGTAGATTTTACTGTCACCCATTCTATTTTCTCTCTTGAATTATTTCTGTTAATATACGGATTGTAACTTCTTTTAAAATGATAGCTCCCATTTTCAAAAACCTCTTCAAGCTTTTCAGCGTATTCACAATAAATTACGCCATTACAATAACCAACATCATACACACATACGCCTCCTCCAAAATCCTCCTCATGCAGAAGATTCATTTGTTTATCATAGATTAATAAGGTTGTAAATGGAACATATGCTCCGCCACTTATCGCAGCTCTATTTGCATATTCATGAGCAATATAATAATTATCTGTAATGATATAATTCTTATCAAATATCTCTGATAAACTTTCATCATATGGCACCGGATTTGTTTTATAACCTTTATAAATATACGGAATTCCATTAACATTGAATATTTTTGCATAGAAAAAATTATCTGCCGTATCTATCCTTGTTTCTTCTATTTTCGGTGCATTACCGCGTATAAATTCCGTCTCTGCAAATGCTTCCACTTGAAATGCACAAATAAATATTGTTATTAAAAAAAATATTTTCCTCATAAAATCTCACCTCACAATTATTATTGAATTCTAAACCAATTTTTACATGTAGCCGATGCTCCTGCTAATTCTGTTGATTCTATAACTATATTAGCTGTTTCATTGGGAGCCAATTGAATAGTATATATATCATCTTCATAGTGATTATCGCTATCAAATGCATTAGAATTTATAGGCAATAATTTACCATTTGAATAACAATTAATACGATAACGTCTATTGATTAAACCATTTCAACTCAAAAACCCTCCCCTCTCATCTTTTCGCTTCTATTGTAATATATTGATTTCCTTTTGCGGAAGAAATACAAAAGTTTCTTCTGGAATCAATCCTTTTCCTTGCATCCCATTAACATCCTCTTCAGAACTCATAAAATTATAACTACAATCAAGAAATATATGGTTTTTATTCATTAGCCATATCCTTTCAATAAATTAGTTCACAGGGAATAATTTTTATAAATACATTCTACTATAGAAATATACAATTGTCAATTATCTTAAAAACATACAATAGATTAAAATAGAATATACCTAAATTGTATTTTTTGCAATTTAGGACATATTTTCATATTTTTAGAATAAAACAAAAAGCTGATAACCTGTATAGGTATCAGCTTTAATGGCTCCTCCAGCTGGGCTCGAACCAGCGACATCATGATTAACAGTCATGCG